>JAOUHH010000006.1 GCA_029865195.1 Desulfobulbaceae bacterium | reverse complement strand
CCGGGCGCGCCCCGCCACTGCCGCTGATTGCGGGTAAAGATCTGCAGCGCCTGCCCCTCGACCCGCCGCAACCGCTCAAAGGCGAGATGCAGCCCGCCTGCCACCGACATGTGCGCCCCCAGTAACGGCATCGTCCCCTCCTCCCTCAACGCAACCGGTCGAGCATCTGCGCGTACCGCGCCTCGCTGTTCCGCAGCCGCTCGGAGATGATGGCGGCGAGGTTCCGGTAGAGCTTCAGACAGAGGGCGGGATTGGAGAGCCGGAGGACGGTTTCGTTGATCACCAACGCCTTGGTTTCCTTGGTGGCGATCACCGACGCCGAACGCGGCAACCGGTCGACAATGGACATCTCGCCCACACAGCTCCCCTCGCCCAGCTCATCCAGCACCACGTGCCGGTCCTCGGCATCGTCCACCACCGCCACCGCCCCGGTAAGGATGATGAACATGGTGGTCCCCGACTCACCCTTGCGGATCAGATGCGCATACCTGGCATACTTCTTCTTGGCGGAAAGCCGGAAGATCGTCGCCAGTTCCTCCTCGCTGAAATCGTTGAAAAAAAGGTAGCGCTTCTTGAGTTGATTGATCACCTTCAACGCATCGAATGAGAAGCGCTTGGCGGGTTTCTGCTCGGCCGGCTTCCCCTGCTGTTCGAGATACATCTCCATGGCGTCGGCGAACTCTTCCGCCGACTGAAAACGATCATCCCGCTTCTTGGTCAGCGCCCGATCGACAATCGCGGCCAACCGGTCATCCACCGGCTCCGCGGTCGCGGTCAGCGACACCGGGGTATGGGTGAGGACCGCCCGAAAACGCTCCTCCTGGGTGGTACCCTGAAAAGGCTTCTCGAAACAGAGCCACTCATAGGCCAGCACCCCCAGCGAGAAGACATCGGAGCGCTGATCAAGCACCTCGCCGCGGATCTGCTCCGGCGACATATAGAGCGGGGTGCCGACGACCCCGCTCTCGGTCACCATCAGGTTGGCGCCGGCCGCCTGCATCACCCGGGCGATACCAAAATCGGTAATCTTCGGCAACCGGTCCTTGAGGATCATCACGTTGGCGGGCTTGATGTCGCGATGCAGTACGCCGCGCTGGTGCGCATAATGCAGCGCGCGGGCGACCATCACCAGCAGCCCCACCTTGTCGGCGACCGACATCCGCGCCCGCCGGACGATCAGATCCTTGATGGTGCAGCCGTCGATATATTCCATGACGATATAGGGCACGGTGTCCTGCACCCCCATATCGTAAATGGTGGTGATATGACTATGATTGAGCTGACCGACGATCCGCGCCTCCTGCATGAAGAGGTCCAGGGCCTTCAGGTACGCGGCGTCATTCTCAAGCCGGTCGCTGCGCAAGATCTTGATCGCCACCTGCCGGTTGATCAGGTCGTCCAGGGCAAGATAGACCATGCCCATGGCCCCCTGGCCGATCTTCTTGCGGACGCAATACCTGCCGATCTTTTCCATGCACAGCTACCCAGTAAACGAACATTATTTAAGGATCGCGCGAAAGCGTCGAGTCCTCCGGAACGATGGTTCCGATCAATTGCCGTCAAGCCCGTTGAGCGGGCGCACACTTTCCTGATTGATCTCCTGCAGGAGCAACCCCGGCATGCTGGTAAAGGCATCCACACGGTGATCCGAGGCGGCAAAATCCGCCTTGAAGGAGGTGATCAGGTTCAACTGCTCCCAGCGGGGGATATAGTACTTGACCAGACTGGGGATGGCGCCGTAGACGGTGGCCGCCGACGCCGGATCGGCAAAGCCCGAAGCCGCGATTTTTGCCGCCGAAAGCGTTTGCGATTCGTAAAAGTTTTCCAAAAAAATCAACTCTTTCGGCTCAAGGGCCTTGATACCGAACCGCCCCAGGAGGCGGAGCACCTTCCGCAACATCCCCCGCCCGAACCGGGCCAGCCGGTAGGGAAGGAAGATCTCCCGCGGGGTCTTCAACTCCAGATACGCCCTGATGGTCAGGATCAGTTCCGCCAGTTCCACCGGCTCCGGGTCCACGAAATGGTAGGTCTGGCCGGAAAACTCGGCGCGATGCTCCAGCAGATGGTGGACGAAAAAAGGCAGCTTGGCGGCGTTGGAATAGGAATGGCGCACCCCGCGGCTGGTGAGCAGCACCGGCATGGCCCGGTCCGCCACGGAGAAGAGCAGGCGGCTGAAGCCCTGGATCTTGTGATCATGCTCGCCGTACACCACCCCCAATCGGATACAGGTATAGTCGAGTCCCTGCTGCTCATGCATGTGCCGGAGGGTCAGTTCCGCCATCAGCTTGGACTTGGTGTAGTTGCCAAGATCGGCGGTGAGCGGCAGATGCGCGCCCTCGTCCAGATCCTCGCCCGACGGCAACACCGCGGCGCTGCTGAAATGGATGTAGGGGATACCGAAGGCCAGGGCGGCACGGGCCAGATTGATCGCGCCCTGGTAGTTCACCTCGTAGGCGAGCTTCGGTTCGCTGTCGATGGAGGCGATGGCGCAGTTGATAATGAAATCCGGCCGGTTCTTGCGGAAATAGCGCCGGATGTCCTCGGGTTCCCGCAGGCTCAAACGCTTGCTGTTCGGCACCAGCAGGTCGATGTCATCGGCCGCCCTGGTTTTGAAGTAATGCATCAGGGTGCCGCCGATCAGGCCGGACCCGCCGATTAAAATCCCCAGCCGCCGGGAGGAATCTGTCTGCTCCATCGTCACCCGTCACCTTGCACACAAAAAAATAACCGGCATCCATCCCGGCATCGTTCATTCCCGCAAGCAACATATTGACCGTTGCCGGTTCCAGAGTATTATATAAAAATAGACTTTACAATACCTGCCGACGGCCGCCTCACGATAACCACGCGACGCACGGCCGCCGCCGATTCTCACGGCCCGGAGCCGATCAAAACCCATGCCGACCCTGAAACGCCACGAACTCGCCACCCTCTGGCAGGCCATTGCCGCCGGGGATGCGCCGCCGGTCTTCCTCCTCCACGGCGAGCGCTATCTCTGCCGCGAAGTGGCCGAGGAACTCTGCCGCCGCCTCCTGCCCGACGAGCAACAGCGGGCCAGCAACCTGCACGGGATCGACGGCGACCAGGAAGACCCGGTCGCCACCCTGCACCGGCTGCGCACCTTCAGCATGCTGCCGGGACGGCAACTGTTCCGGGTGATGGACACCCGGCTGTTCTACTCAAAAGAGGTGGCGAAAACCCTGTGGGAGAAAGCAAAACAGGCGCATGAAAAGAAGGAGCTCAAAAAGGCCGGCCGCCTGGCTGGCCAGGTGCTGAACCTCGCCGGCCTCGACGGTGACGATGCCGGAGGAGAACTGATCGGGCTCGCCGCCAGCCGCTGGCGTGCCCTGCTGGGCTTTGCCAAACCGGAGGAAAAGCTCGACTGGTTCGTCGAGGCGCTGGCAGAAGCCCCGCCCGCCGCCGGCAACAAAACCGCCAAGGCGGCCGATATCGCCGACCTCTACATGGAGGCGTTCGAAAAGGGCCTGCCGCCGAACAACACCCTGATCCTGATCGCCGAGGCGGCGGACAAGCGCACTCGCCTCTACAAATATCTGGACAAAAACGCCACCGTCATCGACCTCGCCGTCGACACCGGCGCCAGCACCGCCGCCCGCAAGGACCAAGACGCGCTCTTGGAGGATCTGATCCGCAAAACACTTACCGAGATGGGCAAGAAGATCGATCCGCGCGCCCTGCCCCTGCTGCTCGACCGGGTCGGTTTTCACCCGGTGGCGGCGGTCATGGAAACGGAAAAACTGTGCCTGTCGGTGGGCGACGCCCCCCACATCACCATCGACGACCTGGAGGCGATGATCGGCCGCACCCGCGAGGAAGCACTGTTCGCCTTCACCGAGGCGGTGGCGACCAGAAACCTCGACAGCGCGCTTGCCCTCATGGGCCGGTTGCGGGAAAACCAGATCCACCCGCTGGTGATTGTTTCCGGCCTGCGCAACCACCTTCGCAAACTCCTCTTCATCCGCGCCCTGGAGGCCCAGAACGACCCGCCCTACCATCCCGGCGGCGACTTCAATGCCTTTCAGCGGGGCTACCTGGCGCAACTCAAGGCGGCACGCCCCGAATGGCCGAAGATGCTGGCCGGTCATCCCTTTGTGGTCTACAAACTCTTCCAGCAGGCGGAAAGATTCAGCGTCGCCGCCCTGAAGGCGGCCCTTGCCGAGATTCTCGCTGCCGAGTACCGCCTCAAGGGCTCCGGCCTGCCGGAAGAGGCCATTCTCGAAAACATGCTTTTCCGGATTCTGCAACCGCCCCACCAACAAAAAGCCGCCGCCAGGAGCCGACCATGACAACGCCATCCGCGCCAACCCGCCTCGCCTTCCCGCTGCTCGTCCTCGCCTGCATCCTCGCCGCGTGCGCGGTGCCGGCCTCCCGCTATCTCTCCGCCGGCCCCACCGCGCTGGCCGAGGGCGGCGATCCGCGGCAGGCCGCGGTCCTGCTCCACCCCTTCACCGAGGCGTTTGCCGCCGACGCCCGCATCGGCCGCCACCTGTTCACCAACAACCGGCAGACGGAACTGCTGGTCAAGCCGGGCAGCGTCGGCCGCGCCCTTGACGCCATCCTGCAGCGCAAGCTGCTCGACGGCAATATCGCCGTCGCCCAGGACGGCAGCCGCTGGGACCAGACCCCGGCCGGGCTTGCCGCCTTTGCAGACCCGAACCGCCTTTTGCTCTCCGGCCGCATCACCCGCCTCACCCTCGAGGTGGAGGAAAAGCCTCTCTCCGGCAAGGCGCGGGCGGAAATGGAGGTGGAATGCATCCTCGGCGTGGTCAAGGATAAAAAAGTTATTCGGCGGAACGTGCATGTTGCGCAAGAAATGATTACACTCTCCTTTGGTCCGCAGGAGTTGGAAAAATTACTCGCCGACTGCCTCTCTGCGGCAAGCGCTGAAATCCTTGTCCAGTGCGGCGACCTGGTAGCGGCAGTCCCTGCCGGGACGCGGCGACAACCCCAACCCACGCAAGCAAACGAGAACAAACTCTCGCCGAACCATGAGCGCACCAGTCAAACAGACAGAGGGGGAGACTCTCACCGAACACCGGCAGCAACTGCGAGAGCCGTCGCTGTACAAAGTCCTCCTGCATAACGATGACTACACCTCCATGGAGTTCGTGGTGATGATCCTGGAAACGATCTTCAACAAGCCCCCCCAGGAGGCGGCGCGGATCATGATGCAGGTGCACCGCCGGGGCGTCGGCGTCGCCGGCGTCTATTGCCGGGACATTGCCGAGACAAAACAGCAAATGGTTACCAGCCAGGCCCGCAGCAATAATTTTCCACTGAAATGCACCATCGAGCCGGCCTAGACCGCACAGGAGCACAGCAACAGCAATGATCAGCCACAAACTGGAAATGGCCTTGGTAATGGCCATCCGCGAGGCCAAATCACACCGACACGAACACGTCACCGTCGAGCATATCCTCTACGGCCTGCTCCATGAAGAACAGGCGGTGAAGATCATCACCAAGTGCGGCGGCGACCGCGACAGCCTCAAACGCAAGCTCGAAACCTATTTCGCCGCCAACCTGCCGACCACCGACAGCGACGAGAGCGTGGAGCCGTCCCAGACCATCGGCTTCAACCGGGTCCTGCAACGGGCCATCGCCCACGTGCAGAGCTGCGGCAAAAAAGAGGTGGACTCCGGCGACGTGCTGGTCTCGATCTTCTCGGAGCCGGAATCCTTCGCGGTGTTTTTCCTGCAGTCAGAAGGGCTTGAGCGGTTGAACGTGGTCGAATTCATCTCCCACGAGATGCCCAAGCCGGCGGCAACCCCCAAGACGGAGCAGCCCGGCGAAAAAGAGAAGCAGGAATCCGCTCTCGACAAATACACCGTCAATTTCGCGCAACGGGCGGCGGCCGGCCAGATCGACCCGCTGATCGGCCGTGAGCGCGAGTTGCAACGGGTGATGCAGGTTCTCTGCCGCCGCCGCAAGAACAACCCGCTGCTGGTGGGCGAACCGGGCGTCGGCAAAACCGCCATCGCCGAAGGCCTGGCCCTGCACATCCATGACGGCAAGGTGCCGGAGGTGCTGGCCGACGCGAAGATCCACCTGCTGGACATGGGTGCGCTTCTTTCCGGCACCAAGTACCGGGGCGATTTCGAGCAACGGCTCAAGGCAGTGATCGGGGAGGTGGAAAAGGACCCCGCGATCATCCTCTTCATCGATGAGATCCATACCATCGTCGGCGCCGGCTCCACCAGCGGCGGCAGCATGGACGCCTCCAACCTCCTGAAGCCCGCCCTGCAATCGGGTTCCCTGCGCTGCATCGGCTCTACGACCTACGAGGAACAGAAAAACCACATCGAAAAGGACCGGGCCCTGGCCCGCAGATTCCAGAAAATCGACATCGAAGAGCCGTCGGTGGCCGACACCCAGGCGATCCTGAAGGGTTTGCAGTCCCGTTACGAGAAGCATCACGGCGTTCGTTACTCCGATGCCGCCATCAAGGCCACCGCCGAGCTGTCAGACCGCTATCTCACCGATCGCTTCCTGCCGGACAAGGCCATTGACGTCCTTGACGAACTGGGCGCCTCCTTCCGGTTGCTCGACGGCAAGAAGAGGAAAAAGGCCCGCACCGTCACGGTTCGCGACGTGGAAACCGTCATCTCCCGGATGGCACGGGTTCCGGCCCGCAACACCTCGTCGTCGGATGTGGAAAAGCTGCAGATGCTCGAGCAGGACCTGAAGGACAAAATCTTCGGCCAGGATGAGGCCCTTGCGGTCATCACCACCGCCATCAAGCGCTCCCGTGCCGGCCTCAAGCCCCCGGAACGGCCCACCGGCGCCTTCCTGTTCGCCGGCCCCACCGGCGTCGGCAAGACCGAGGTCGCGCGCCAGTTGGCGACCTCGCTCGCCGTGCACTTCGAACGCATCGACATGAGCGAGTACATGGAAAAACACGCGGTGGCGCGGCTCATCGGCTCGCCGCCGGGCTATGTCGGCTTCGAGCAGGGCGGCCTTCTCACCGAGGCCATCCGCAAACACCCTTACAGCGTCCTGCTCCTCGACGAGATTGAAAAGGCGCACCCGGATGTCTTTTCCATCCTCCTCCAGGTCATGGACCATGCAACTCTTACCGACAACAACGGCCGCGCCGCCGACTTCCGCAATGTCATCCTGATCATGACCACCAACGCCGGCGCCCGCGAACGGAGCGAGCGGGCCATCGGCTTCATGGCCGACAACAGCGGCAAGGACCAGAAGGCGATCAAGAACCTCTTCTCGCCCGAATTCCGCAACCGGCTGGATGCGGTGATCTCCTTCAACAGTCTGGATCTGCCGGTCATGGAACGGGTGGTCGACAAGCTGATCAGCGAACTTGAATTGCAACTTGCCGAGAAAAAAGTTACTATCGATCTCTCCGCCACCGCCCGATCCTGGCTGGCGAAAAAGGGCCACGACCCCGAATACGGCGCACGCCCCTTGCGGCGCCTGATCATGCGTGAGATCGGCGACCCGCTCGCCGAAGAGATCTTGTTCGGGAGGCTGAGCAAGGGAGGCGCAGTCCGCATCGGCGTGACCAAGGACAAGTTGACCTTCTCGTACAAAGGACAATAAACACCCCCACCATATTTCTAGGAGTAAGTAAAAATGCGTAAAAAGATGATGTATTTTGCCTGCGGAATGGCCCTGACCCTCTCCCTTGTCGGCTGCGGCAATAAGGACAAAAATGCCGAAACAGCCGCTCCCGCCGACCAGGCGACCGCCGCTCCCGCCGAGACAAGCGCGGCGCCGACCATGGTCACCGGCACCGTCAAGGAAACCATGTCCGGCGGCGGCTTTACCTATGTGCTACTGGAAAGCGCCGGCGGTGCCCCCACCTGGTATGCGATGCCTGAAACCAAGATGGCCGCTGGCGACAGCATCACCCTGCAGGCGGGCAGCACCTTCCCCAACTTCTACAGCAAGGCCCTTGACCGGACCTTCGAGTCACTGATCTTCTCGCAGGGCCTTGCCGGTGCCACCGCTGACGCCAATCCCCACGCCATGGGCGCGATGCACGGTGGTGCCACCGCCAGTGCGGACGCCGCCCCCAACGCCGCCTTTGCCGATGCGGTCAAGGCCGAGGGCAAGGTCGGCAGCACCCTGCTGGATCCGAACCTTGTCTCCCCGGGCAGCGTCAAGGCGGTTGTCCCCTTCGCCTCCCTCAAGGTGACCAAGGCAACCGGCAACAACGCCCACACGGTGAGCTCCATCTTCGCCGAGGCCAACAAGCTCAACGGCAAAAAAGTCCGGGTTCGCGGCCAGGTGATGAAGGTTTCCCGCATGATCATGGGCAAGAACTGGATCCACCTGCAGGACGGCACCGGCGAACCGACCAAGAACACCCATGACCTGGTGGTGACCACCATGGCGGAACCCGCCGCCGGCGACACCGTCACCGTCGAGGGGGTTCTCAGCGCCAACAAGGATTTCGGTGCCGGCTACCACTATGATGCCATAGTCGAGGACGCGACCGTCGGCAAATAGCGCCCCCGCACGCCGTAACATCCACAGAAGCCGGCGCGTCGCCCATGGCGATGCGCCGGCTTTTCATTTAACCACAGGGGAAACATGCGTTTTGTCATCATCGGCCCCGGCGCGCTCGGCTGCCTGTTCGCCGCCACCTTGGGCAGCGATCCCCGACATGAGGTATGGCTGCTTGACCACGACCGGCAACGCGCCGATCTGCTCACCTGGCAGGGTATCCTCCTGACCGATGCTGAAAACCGCGAACGGCGCTCGCCGATTCGGGCCACCGCCGACGCCGGCACCATCCCCGGCTGCGACTGCATCCTCCTCTGCGTCAAGTCGCATCAGGTGCCGACCGCGCTTGACGCCGCCGACCCGCTTTTCCGCGCCGCCCCCCTGACCATCACCCTCCAGAACGGCATCACCCATCTGGAAACCATCGGCGCCAGACTGCCGGCGCAGGTGTGGGCCGCCGGGGTTACCGCCCAGGGCGCCACCCTGCTGGGACCCGGACGGGTCCGGCACGGCGGCAGCGGCCCCACCCGGATCGGCTTTATGAAGCAACCGGTCTCGTACGCAGCCGCCACGCAGCTGCAACGGATCGCCGCCGCCCTCACCCTGGCTGGCATCACGACGGAAGTCGCCGCCGACATCCGCCAGCATGTCTGGCGCAAGCTGTTGATCAACGTCGGCATCAACGCCCTCACCGCCATCCACGACTGCGCCAACGGCGGGCTCCTCTCCTCTCCGGCCGCCCTGCTCCGCATGCGCCGGGCCGTGAGCGAAGGAGCGGCAGTGGCGGCCGGCCTCGGCATCACCCTCGCCGAGGATCCGGTTGCCCTGGCCATGGACGTCTGCGCCGCCACCGCCAGCAACATCTCGTCGATGCTGCAGGATGTGCGCAACCGGCGCGCCACCGAGATCGATGCCATCAACGGCGCCGTGGTCAAGGCCGGCCACCGCTTGCGCCTTGCGGTGCCTGAAAACGAGGCCCTAACCAGCGAAATCAAGGCGCTGGAAAGCAATTTCAGCGACGATTATCCTTGACAGATGCCAGAAAGCTATTAAATACTGACAACTTTGCGCAGCCGAAGACTAAACCGGCAACACTGCATCTCTTTCTCTTTTCGACATAGCTAAAAAGGAGCACCAATGGCAAACTATCTCTTCACCTCCGAATCGGTTTCCGAAGGACATCCCGACAAGGTCGCGGACCAGATTTCCGACGCCGTTCTCGACGCCATCCTCACCCAGGACAAAATGGCCCGGGTTGCCTGCGAAACCATGGTTACCACCGGCATGGCGATCATTGCCGGCGAGATCACCACCTCGGCCTGGGTTGACATGCCCAACGTGGTCCGCGAGACCATCAGGGAGATCGGCTACAACTCCTCCGACATGGGCTTTGACTGGCAATCCTGCGCGGTGCTCACCAGCATCGACAAGCAGTCGGCCGACATCGCCGTGGGCGTCAACGAGGGCACCGGCCTCGACCTCGACATGGGTGCCGGCGACCAGGGCTTGATGTTCGGTTACGCCTGCCGGGAGACCCAGGTGCTGATGCCGATGCCCATCACCTACGCCCACCGCCTCACCAAACGGCAGTCCGAGGTGCGCAAGGCCGGCCTTCTGCCCTGGCTGCGCCCCGACGCCAAGAGCCAGGTGACCATCGAGTATGTCGACAACAAGCCCAAGCGGGTCGAGGCCATCGTCCTCTCCACCCAGCACAGCCCGGATGTCGACTACGAAGATCTCAAGGAAGGGGTGATGGAGGAGATTATCAAGAAGATCATCCCCGCCGAGATGGTGGACAAGAACACCAAATACTTCATAAACCCCACCGGCCGCTTCGTTATCGGCGGCCCGGTCGGCGACTGCGGCGTTACCGGCCGCAAGATCATCGTCGACACATACGGCGGCATGGGCTCCCATGGCGGCGGCGCCTTCTCCGGCAAAGATCCCTCCAAGGTGGACCGCTCCTCCTCCTACATGGGCCGCTACGTGGCAAAAAACATCGTTGCCTCCGGCATCGCCGACCAGTGTGAAGTGCAGGTGGCTTACGCCATCGGCATCTCCCAGCCGGTCTCCGTCAACGTGGTCACCTTCGGCACCGGCAAGATCAGCGACGACAAGATCAAAAAGCTGATCACCGAGCATTTCGACCTGCGCCCCAAGGCGATCATCCAACACCTTGACCTCCTGCGGCCGATCTACAAGAAGACCGCCGCTTACGGCCACTTCGGCCGCGAACGGGCCGAGTTCACCTGGGAGAAGACGGACAAGGCGGAGGCGCTGCGGGCAGCCGCCGGCCTCAAATAAGAAAAGCGGCTTCAGGCACCACATCTGCTTCGTTATCAACCAGCCCGCAGAGCGCTGCTCTAGCGGGCTGGTCTCTGCCTCGCATCTGCGGCACCTGAAACCACTTTCACAAATTTTGATAATTTAAAAAAAATCGAAAACCTTTGGCCGGTCATGAACGCCAAAGGTTTCTGCGTTTCGCATACCAACACCAATCCATGCAGGGAGTTTACATCATGAGTTTTACTGACTACAAAGTCGCCGATATGGGCCTGGCGGCCTGGGGCCATAAGGAAATAGCCATTGCCGAGACCGAGATGCCCGGCCTGATGGCGCTGCGCGAGGAGTATGGGGCGGCAAAACCCCTGAAAGGCGCGCGGATCACCGGCTCCCTGCACATGACCATCCAGACCGCGGTGTTGATCGATACCCTGGTGGCCCTGGGCGCCGAGGTGCGCTGGGCATCCTGCAACATCTTCTCTACCCAGGATCATGCCGCCGCCGCCATCGCCGACAAGGGCATCCCGGTCTTTGCCTGGAAGGGTGAGACCATCGAGGAGTACTGGTGGTGCACCGATCAGGCGATCACCTGGCCGGACGGCAAGGGGCCGAACATGATCCTCGACGACGGCGGCGACGCCACCCTGCTGCTGCACAAAGGCGTCGAGTTTGAAAAGGCCGGCGCCGTGCCCGCCCCCACCGCTGCCGACAACGAGGAATGGACCGCGGTGCTCAACTACCTGGGCCGCACCTTTGCCGAGGACAAGCAGAAGTGGACCAAGATGGCCGGCAACGTCCGCGGCGTCACCGAGGAGACCACCACCGGCGTCCATCGGCTCTACCACATGGAGAAGGGCGGCCAGCTGCTCTTCCCGGCCATGAACGTCAACGACTCGGTAACCAAATCCAAGTTCGACAACCTCTACGGCTGCCGCGAATCGCTGCTCGACGGCATCAAGCGGGCCACCGACGTGATGATCGCCGGCAAGATCGCCGTGGTCCTGGGTTACGGCGATGTCGGCAAGGGCTGCGCGCAGGCCTTCCGCGGCATGGGTGCCACCACCCTGGTCACCGAGATCGATCCGATCTGCGCCCTCCAGGCGGCCATGGAAGGCTACCGTGTGGTGACCATGGAAGAGGCGTGCAAGCTGGGCGACATCTTCGTCACCACCACCGGCAACGTCAACGTCATCGACCACGACCACATGGTGGCGATGAAGGATCAGGCCATCGTCTGCAACATCGGCCACTTCGACTCCGAGATCAACATCGCCTCCATCCGCAAGTACCAGTGGGAGAACATCAAGCCGCAGGTGGATCACGTGATCTTCCCGGACGGCAAGCGGATCATCGTCCTTGCCGAAGGGCGGCTGGTGAACCTCGGCTGCGCCACCGGCCACCCGAGCTTCGTGATGTCCGCCTCCTTCACCAACCAGGTGCTGGCCCAGATGGAGCTGTACAACCATCGTGAAAAGTATGAGAACAAGGTTTACGTTCTGCCCAAGGTCCTGGACGAGAAGGTTGCCCGCCTGCATCTGAAAAAGATCGGCGCCAAGCTCACCACCCTGACCAAGGCGCAGGCCGACTATATCGACGTGCCGGTGGAAGGCCCCTACAAGGCGAGTCACTACCGCTACTAATCCGCCAACTCGAAAACCCATGCCAAAAGCCCGCCGCCGGTGGGCTTTTGGCATGGACCCCACCTCACCGCCGCACAATACCGCCCCCTGTTAATCACCAGGGCCCTCCACGCCTCCCCGACCGCCCGTCCAACTGCTTGCCGGCAGCACCCCGCATCACCAAAGACATGTTATGATTTACTTGACTTTCACCATCGTGAGAGACAAGATAAAAAAAATAATATCTCCTATTCACGCGAATCCAATCAACAATTCGGTTACCAAGGCACTCGGTAACAACCGTTTCGACACGAACAAAGGACAGCAATTACTGCATACACCACAAAACAAACGGAGGTGCCCCATGACTGAAGCGTCAGAGATAATTACCGACAAGGCGGAATGCAAGCTGTCCGACCTTTGGAAAAAGGAGGATTATTGGGCGATCTGGCTCGGCGCCATCCTCCTGCTGGTCGGTTCGGTGATCTTCCTGCCTCGCCAACCGGAAAACATGTACGAGAAGATTGCCGCCGCCGAGAGTACCATGCAGGCCGAGGCCGCGGTGGCCCCCTTTAAGACCATCGGATGGCACAAGGCCAATGACGCCAAAGACAAGATCAAAGCCACCGACCAACCCTTTGCCAAAAAGATCGCCGCATTTCTCGGCAAACCCCATGGCTGGAAGAACAACCCCCTGGACGCCTTCATAAGGGACGAGGCAACGGCGGAAGCCAAGAGCGCCAAGGCAATGCCGGCATACGAAGAAGCCAAGGCCAAGGAAGATATGGCCCTAGCCGTTGCCACCGCGGCCCAGACAGCGGCCGCCGCTGCCAACTACCAGGAAGCGTCCCTGAACCAGGCGGCCAAAGACGCCATCGGCCAATGGCGCAACACCCATCGGGCCGCCTCCGCGGCCAAGAAAAAAACCAAAAACCATGCCTATAACCAGTTCCCCAGCCTGATCGGTCTCGGCATCGTTCTCGCACTTCTCTTCGCCTTCGGACTCCAGTTCATGACCGGCAATGCCGGCGCCTTTCTCAAGGGGTTCGGGGCCGTCTTCTTCCTGGCGATTCTCGCCTACCTGGCCGCCAGCCAAGGCACCATGAAGGAATATGGCATCGGCTATGCGGCTTGGGCCATCCTTTTCGGCCTGATCATCAGTAACACCATCGGCACCCCGCAATGGGTGATGCCGGCGGTCCAAACCGAGTTTTACATCAAAACCGGTCTGGTGCTGCTCGGCGCCGAGATCCTTTTCGGCAAGATCCTTTCCATCGGCATTCCCGGCATCTTCGTGGCCTGGGTGGTAACTCCCATCGTTCTGGTCACCACCTTCATCTTCGGCCAGAAGGTCCTTAAAATGCCGTCCGCGACCCTGAACATGACCATCTCGGCCGACATGTCGGTGTGCGGCGTCTCGGCCGCCATCGCCACCGCCGCCGCCTGCCGGGCCAAGAAAGAGGAACTCACCCTGGCGGTGGGTTTGTCACTGGTCTTCACCTCGATCATGATGATCGTCATGCCGGCTGTCATCAAGGCCACCAACATGGACCACGTCCTGGGCGGCGCCTGGATGGGCGGCACCATCGACGCCACCGGAGCCGTGGCCGCAGCCGGGGCATTCCTGAGTGAACGGGCGCTCTATGTCGCCGCCACCATCAAAATGATACAGAACGTTTTGATCGGTGTCATCGCCTTCTGTGTCGCGGTTTACTGGTGCGCCAAGTATGACGCCGCGCCGGGGCAAAAAATAAGCGCCATGGAAATCTGGTACCGTTTCCCCAAATTCGTGCTCGGCTTCCTCGCCGCCTCGATCATCTTCTCGTCCCTATACGCCGCCATGGGCGAGTCGGCCGGTTACGCCATGGTGGATCACGGCGTGCTGCGCGGTTTCACCAGAAATTTCCGCGGCTGGTTCTTCTGCCTGGCCTTCGTCAGCATCGGTCTGGCCACCAACTTCCGGGAACTGAAACATCATTTCGCCGGCGGCAAACCGCTTATTCTCTATGTCTGCGGTCAAACGCTGAACCTGATTCTCACCCTGGTCATGGCCTATATCATGTTCTTCCTGGTCTTCCCCGACATTACGGCGAGTATCTGATCATGACGACGCTCACTATGACGGAGAAACTGCAGGCAGAGCAGGAGGGGGTTGCGATCCCGGCCCGACCGCCCATCCGGGCGGCCAAAGGCTGGCTTGCGCTTGCAGCCTGGCTGGTATTGATTTGGGCCTTTGCCTTCGTCTTCGCGCCATGGCTGCAAGACAAATCCGCATCGGTGCGGACCCTTTCCGACTATATCAAGGCCAGCGGCATTGATGCCGGGGCAGTCTACTACACGGAGGTCGACGAGGTGGGCGACGCGGACCTGATGATCCGCGATACCTTCCGCTTCTATATTGACGAACGGCAGAAATAGACTTTCCTGCCGCATGCCGAACGAAAAAAGAGGCTGCCCCGAATCCGAGGCAGCCTCTTTTTTCGTCAAAACCCAGAATTTTCAGACCAAACCCGCGCCCCTCCCCGCCATCGCAAGATCGCCTGAAACCACCTCATGCTCCCGGCCGCTATCATCGCGGATATGCAGCACCCCGGCCGCATCCGGCCCGAGCGCCACGCCTTCGACCACCTTGCCGGACGGGGTCAGCCAGGCCAGTCGCCTGCCGAGCAGGGCGTCGCGGGTCCGCCATTCCGCCATGATCTCGGCAAAAGCCCCGCCGGCAAGGCTCGCAACCTCGCCATCCACCGCTGTAACGATAGCCGCCAGCAGTTCCCCCCTGGCTATCACGACCCCGGAATGGGCATACAGAGAGGTCGCCGACCCACGCAAACTCTCGGGGAACGCCGAAGCCGGGGTGGACACATTCAGGCCGATGCCGAGCACCACCAGCGGCGGCTCTCCCGCCCGGATCGGCCCGGTTTCGGTGAGGATGCCGCAAAATTTCTTACCGGCCAGCAGGAGATCATTGGGCCATTTGATCCCGGGTTTGAGGCCGCTCACCGCCTCCACCGCCTTGCAGACCGCCAAGGCCGCGGCAAGGGTGATCTTGGCCAGATCCGCCGGCTCAAGGCAAGGTCTCAGCAGGATGGAAAAATAGAGCCCCTGCCCGTGCGGCGACAACCACTCCCGACCCAAACGGCCCCGGCCGCTGTTCTGACTTTCGGCCACCACCAGGGTACCAGCCTCCTCGCCGCCGCGCCCCAGCGCCATGGCAACGTCGTTGGTGGAGCCGATTTCAGCAAAAAAATGCACCTTCCGCTTGCCCAATACGCCATTCTGCTTCATCCCCGTCCACAGCGGGTCTATTACCGTCTGCATCATTCGCCCCTCTATCGATTCAGCCCCTCTCCTACCAAACCTGGCCGATCCCGGCAAGCGTCTCGACTTCCCCCCCCGCTCTTTTCTTGCCTTCCCGCCGCCAGTATGTTAAATTTTTACAACCTAACAATATTATGTTGCAAAACATTCTACTCCACGCCGAGCCATGCGCCCACCCACCGACTTCACCCTCACCGACCAACTCCGGATGACCGAACGGGAGATCCGACGCCGCAAGGAGATGCTTCATATCACTGCCGAGGACTCCGAGCTTCTCCTCAACCTCAAACCGCAGATTGCCAGCCAGTTGGATATCCTGATCGAGGAGTTCTACGCGCAACAGGTACAAATATCCGAGATAGCCCGCCTTATCGGCGACGCCGACACCCTTCGCCGCCTCAAGCAACACATGCGGCTCTACATCCTCGCCCTGTTTGACAGCGATTACGGACACGACTATGTGCTATCGCGGCTACGGATCGGCATGGTTCACAAACGGATCGGGGTCGAACCAAAACTCTACGTCTCTGCCATCCGCAATCTGCAAAATCTCCTCCGTACTGTCATCCTCAACAACTCCAACAAGGATTGCAGCCTTTGCGGCAAGCAAGTAAACGCCCTGGAAAAAATACTGCTCTTCGACCTGCAGTTGGTCTTTGACACCTACATCCACAGTCTGATGGACGAACTTTCCCGTGGCAAGGAAGAAATCGAACAGTACGCCGAAAGCCTTGAAGAAACGGTGGCGGAACGGACCAGGGAACTGTTCGACCTGGCCAGAAAGGACGGACTTACCGGCCTCCTCAACCAACGCAGTTTCTACGAGGAACTGCGGCGGGAACTGGCCCGCAGCCAGCGGCATGGACAGGAAATGACCCTGATGTATTTCGATCTCGACGGATTCAAGAAAGTGAACGACACCCAGGGCCATAACCGCGGCGATGCCATCCTGAGCGGCGTCGCCGACGCAATAAATCAATCGATCCGCGCCGAAGATATCCCGGCTCGCTACGGCGGCGACGAGTTCTGTATCATTCTCCCTCAAACCGATAGCGTCTCAGGCGCCAGTATCGCAAAACGACTTTCCGCCGCTTTTGACAAGACAATGGGCGACTCAGGTGTTACATTCAGTATCGGACTTGCCACCAGCAAGAGCGAGACCCCACTGGACGGCGATACCCTGGTCAAAAAGGCCGACAGCGCGATGTACAAGTCAAAGAAGATATCCGGGCACGCCATCACCGTGGCCGACGACTGACAATATCCCCCCCATGGACCTCCTTACCATACTCCTGATCGCCCTCGCCCTGGCGGTGGATGCCTTCGCGGTGGCGGTGGCGGCAGGCGTCAGCCTCTGCGCCGTCAGCCTCCGCCAATTGTTCCGCCTTTCCTGGCATTTCGGGATCTTTCAGGCCGGGATGACCCTGCTCGGCTGGACGGCCGGACTCTCCGTCCGCCATTTCACCGAAACCGTTGCCCCCTGGCTCGCCTTCGGGTTGCTGGGCTTTGTCGGCGGCCGGATGATCATCGAGGCTCTGCGCCCCCACGACGAGGAAAAATCCGTTGCCGACCCGACCAGAGGAAAAACCCTGCTCGTCCTCTCGGTAGCGACCAGCATCGACGCCCTGGCGGTGGGGATCAGCTTTGCCATCCTCAAAACCAAGGTCTGGTTGCCGGCCCTGATCATCGGTGTTGTCGCCTCCCTGCTCACCGTCATCGGACTGCGCCTCGGCTGCCTGGTCGGTTCCGCCTCCCGCCTCGGCAACCGGGCAGAAATTTGCGGCGGCATGGTGCTCATCGGCATCGGCCTCAATATCCTTCACCAGCACGGTGTTTTCTAGCCTTCCTGCCTACCGGGTAGCCTCCAACTTATCCTTTTACATTGACATCAGGCCGACACCGCTTTATTTATACGCTTTCGTTTAGATTGCCGCGCCTGTCAGCGCGGGCAGAGCCCACCCCTTGAGAATTTCGCCGGGTCGCAAACCCGCCGTTTATCTGGAGAAACAGACCGATGAGTATCCGCGAAGACGCCATTAACCGCAACCAAACCGAAATCTTCACCAAGTGCGCCGCGCGGGAGAATATCCCGGTGGAAACCTTGATGGCCGATGTCGCCACGGGCGTCACCTGTATCCCCAAGAACAAGAATCACCACTTCGAAAACATCACCGCCATCGGCCGGGGCGTCACCACCAAGGTCAACGCCAACATCGGCTCCTCCAAGGATTACCCGGAGCTGGGCACGGAGTTGCAGAAACTCTGCGTGGCGGTCAAGGCCGGCGCCCACACGGTGATGGACCTCTCCATGGGCGGCGACCTGCGTGAGGTGCGGCGCGGCATCCTTGCCAACTGCGCGGTGCCTCTGGGCACGGTGCCCATCTACCAGTCCATTGCCGAAACCGTCGAGCGCGACAAGAAAGAGATCGGCGAGGTGACCGTCGACCAGATCTTCCAGACCATCCGCGAGCAGGCCGAGGACGGCGTCGATTTCATGACCATCCACTGCGGCATCACCAAAAGCACCGTGGAACGGATCAAGAACCACAAGCGTCTGACCGGGGTGGTCAGCCGGGGTGGCTCCTTCACCATCGAGTGGATGAGCTACAACAAGAAAGAAAACCCCATGTACGAGCATTTCGATGAACTGATGGCGATCCTCAAGGAGCATGAGGTGACCCTGAGTCTGGGCGACGGCATCCGCCCCGGCTGTCTCCACGACGCCACCGACCGCGGCCAAGTGCAGGAGCTGATTCACCTCGGCGAGTTGACACAGCGCGCCTGGGAGGCCGGGGTGCAGGTGATGGTCGAGGGGCCGGGCCATATGCCGCTGAACCAGATCGAGGCCAATATCATGCTCCAGAAACGTCTCTGCCACGGCGCGCCGTTTTACGTGCTGGGACCGCTGGTTACCGACTTCGCCCCCGGCTACGACCATATCACCGGCGCCATCGGCGGCGCCATTGCCGCCTCGGCCGGCGCCGATTTCCTCTGCTACGTCACCCCGGCCGAACACCTCAAGCTACCCTCCACCGAGGATGTCCATGAAGGCGTCATCGCCTCCCGGATCGCGGCCCATGCCGCCGACATCGTCAAGGGCATCCCCGGCGCCATGGAGCACGATATTGCCATGGCCAAATGCCGCAACAAGCTCGACTGGAAGGGCCAGATCGAACTCTCCGTCGACCCCGAGAAAGCACGTCGTTTCCGCGACATGGGCGGCACTTACAAGGGTGACGCCTGCAGCATGTGCGGTTCCTACTGCGCCATGAAGGTCTATCAGAAAGCAACCCGTCGTAACGAAAAATAACCCGCGGAGTGCCGCCCACCAAGGAGGGCTGTATGGCTGATTTTTTCGCACGGATGATGGAGTTTTTCAATTCCACCCAGATTCCGACCCAGTTTAACGAGGTTGATGTCAAGGGGCTCTTCACCAACGGCTGGTTCATGATCCCCTTTCTCGCCCTGGTCGTCTATCAGCTGTTCAAGCAGGCCTTCAACAACCTGGCCCTGATCGGCATCGGCATGGGGCTCTGGATCTTTTCCGGCTCCCATTATGTGCGGGAGATCCGGGTCAACGGCGAGATCCAGATGGACAAGGTCCTGCCGCTGGTGGTGGTGGGGGTCGTCACCCTCGGCATCATCATCTATCTCTACTTCATCCGTTCGGACGATTGATCCTCCCCGTGTCATCCCGCCTGCAAGAGATCTACGACACCCTCTACACCGCCTTCGGCCCCCAGCACTGGTGGCCGGGTGAAACGCCGTTCGAGGTATTGATCGGCGCCGTGCTGACCCAGAATACGGCCTGGACCAACGTCGAACGCGCCATCGCCAACCTGAAGGCGGCTGACGCCCTCTCCCTCGACGGGCTGGCGGCGCTCGACACCGTAATCCTGGCGGAACTGATCCGCCCATCCGGCTATTACAACCAGAAGGCCGCCCGCCTGCAGGGGCTGATCCGTTACATCACCGACACCCACGGCGATCTGGACGCCTTTTTCGATCAGGATACCGAGTCCTTGCGGGAAGAACTCCTGAGCCTGAAGGGGATCGGCCCTGAAACCGCCGACTCCATCGCCCTCTACGCGGCCGGCAAGCCAACCTTCGTGGTGGACGCATACACCCACCGCATCTTTTCCCGCCACAACCTCATTGCCGAGGAGGCCGGCTATCATGAAATCCGCGAGATGTTCATGGACGGACTGCCCGAGGATGTGCCGCTGTACAACGAGTACCACGCCCTCATCGTCCGGCTCGGCAAGGAGTACTGCAAGAAAAGCAAGCCGCGCTGCGAGCAGTGCCCGCTCCAGGGTATCTAGCCAAAAGCGGGCGGAGCGCCTTTCCCGGACCAAACCACAGCCGAACAGGAATACCGCAGACCATGGCCGCCAAAAAATTCTATGCTGTCGCCAAGGGCAGAAAGCCGGGCATCTACGATAACTGGCCCGACACCCAGGCCCAGGTGATGAGCTTTGCCGGCGCGGTGTACAAAGGCTTTGCGACCCGCAGGGAGGCCGAGATCTGGCTCCGCAACCCCTCCTACGGCCCCGCCACCGCCCGCAAAGCCGCGCCCGCAAAAAAAACTACGGCCGCCAACCATGCCTCCCATCACGACACCGATCCCAAGGCGGGCGAGATAACCATCTACTCCGACGGCGGGGCCCGCTACAACCCGGGCCCTGGCGGCTATGGGGTGGTAATCATCGCCAACGGCGAACAGCGCGAAATCTCGGCCGGATTCAAACACACCACCAACAACCGCATGGAACTGATGGGCTGTATCGTCGCCCTGCGAGCCATCGGCCGCTGCACGCAACCGGTCACCCTCTATACCGACTCCAGCTATGTCGTAAACGGCATCAGCAAGGGCTGGGCCAAGAACTGGCGGCAACGGGGCTGGCTCAAGGCGGACAAGCAGCCGGCCATCAACCCCGATCTCTGGGGCGAACTGCTCGCGTTGACCGAAAAGCTCGACATCACCTTCCGCTGGGTCAAGGGCCACGCCGGCCACCCGCTGAACGAGCGCTGCGACGAGCTGGCGGTGGCGGCAGCGCGTGGGGATAACCTACCCGAGGACAGCGGTTACCAGGGAAACGGCCAGCCATGACCGCCACCCCTGCCGCCAAGGCGGATCTGCGCAACTTGAGCCGCGGCCAGCTCACCGCAATGGTGAAGGAAATCGGCATCGGTGCTACCCGTGCCAACCGGATCTTCTCCTTGCTCCAGCAACCCGGCTGTCACGACCTTGCCGACCTCACCATGCTGAAACGCGAACTCCGCGAGAAGCTCGCCCGGCACGGCTACCTCAGCCATCTCGCCCCGGCAACCGTCGAAAAATCCAGCGACGGTACGAGCAAGCTCGCCTTTCGGCTCGCCGACGGGGCGATGATCGAATCGGTCCTGATTCCCACCGAACACGACCGCCATACCCTCTGCGTCTCCTCGCAGGTCGGCTGCGCCATGGGCTGCCGATTCTGCCTCACCGGCACCATGGGCTTCACCCGCAACCTGACCCCGGCCGAGATCGTCAACCAGGTCCTGGCAACCATCGAGTACATGACCGCCCAGGGGATCCACCGCGCCACCCCCCGCGAATTCATCAACAATCTGGTCTTCATGGGGATGGGGGAACCGCTCGCCAACTACGACAACCTGCTCACCGCCCTCAACATCCTCATGGATGTGCTGGGGCTCGAATTCACGGAACGGCGGGTTACCGTCTCCACCTGCGGGATCGTGCCGCGCATCGCGGATCTCGGGCGCGACACCCGGGTCAATCTCGCCATCTCCATGCACAGTGCCGACGATGCCACCCGAAGCCGCCTCATGCCGGTGAACCGCACCTACCCCCTGGAACAACTGTTGGCCGCCTGCCGCGCCTTTCCGTTGGGCAAGAAGAAGGTGATCCTCATCGAGTACATCCTCCTCGAGGGCATCAACGACTCGGATGAGGACGCCCGGCTGCTGGCCGAGAAGCTCAGCGGCATCCCCTGCCGGATCAACCTCCTGCCCTACAACCAATCCGCCGATCTTCCCTACCGGCCCCCGGCGCCGGAACAGGTCAAGCGTTTCCAGAAGATCCTCCGCGACCAGGGCTTCCTGACCCTGGTTCGCGACAGCCGCGGCGCCGACATCTCCGCCGCCTGCGGCCAGCTTGCCGGCAAGATCCCCTCTGACGGCCGCAAAACGGCACGGCGAGCGGCGGAACCGCACCATCCGACTGTTGACAGCCCTCCCAAACAAAGGTAAAAAGGTATTCACAAATGAATGCCCATGCGCGCATACACGTGAGCTGTGGCGCGTAGACAGCGGCCGCCACGCTCACCTCGACCCCAACGCGGCGCCACCAACAACATTAAACCGGCAAGCAACCGGATCACCTTCTGCCGGTCACGTCGAAACGGACGATGGATCACACTGCATGGTCATGGATGAAAATAAGATATTCGCGGCAACGTTTAACCATGTGGTCCCCATCTGCGTCACCGACACCGCTTACAACATCCTCAAGGCCAACGAGGCCTACTGGGAATTTTTCGGCGACGGCACCCCAGACGCCCATGGCCTGATGAAATGCTACGATCATCGCCCCGGCCCGAGTTGCCACACCGCCAACTGCCCCCTCCGGCAGATCCTCTCCGGCAACAAAAAATACACCTGCGAGCCCACCAAGGTAAAGCAGGGAAGAAAGCACTACCTGATCGTCACCGCCAAACCGCTGCTTGACGACGACGGCAACATCGCCGGGGTTGTGGAGTTTTTTCAGGATATTTCAGAGCGGAAGGAATTCGAGGACGAGAAACAGCTCCTCATCAAGAAACTGCAGGATTCCCTAGAGAAGGTCAAGCTGCTGAGCGGCTTTCTGCCCATCTGCGCCTACTGCAAGAAGGTGCGGGACGACAAGGGCTACTGGAGCCAGATCGAATCGTATATCAGGGATCACTCGGAAGCGGAGTTCAGCCACGGCATCTGTCCGGATTGCGTGGAGAAGTTCAAGGAACAAGAGTAACCCCCCCCCACAGCCCCCGCCGGGGGTGCTTTACCAGTCACCCCAGCCGCACGGTGTGGCTCCCTCTGCCCACACACCCCTAGCGATCACCAACCATGATCAAGGCCCGTCATCGGTGGAGCCGCCGCGGCCCTGCATGCTGAGCCCGCTGGCAAAGGTCTGCCAATCCGGCAGGGAAAGATCCGGAATCCAATCGCGCCAGGTGCGGAAGGGCGGGTTGCCGGACTGGATGGCGGCCAGCAACTCCTTCGCCTTGGGGCATTCATCGGATTCGGGATAGGTGGCGAGCAGATACCCCAGCCGCCGCTCCGCCTGCTTGAACTCCTCGCTACGGACATAGAAGGCCGCCACATACATCTCATGCCGGGCCAAGAAGTTCCGCCCCGCCCTGATTCGCGCCTTGACCTCGCTGGTATAGGGCGATTCCGGAAACAAGCGCAGCATCCGCGTAAATGCCTGGAGGGCCATCACCGCATCGTTGGTGTCACGATCAATGGTGCCGATCTGCTTGTAGCTGCACATCCCCATCTGGAACAGGACATAGGGAATCGCCTCGTTGGTGGGATGATTCGCCTCGAACTCCTCGTAGAGGGCGAGTGCTTCGGCATAATCGCCCATGTAATAGCGGCAATCGGCGGTCTTCAAATCGGCCAGCAGGCTGTACTGGCTGAAGGGGAAGTTGTCACGCAACTCCTCGAAGATCTTCAGCGCCCCAGAATAGTCGCCTTCGTTAAAGGCGTCCATGGCGGTCATCACCATCCCGTCCGGGGTGCCGGGGCTGTTGTCATCGGCAAGCCCCACCGCCGCAAGCATCTTGTTCATGCTGCCGCACCCCGGCAGGGCGAGGAGCGTCAACAGCAGAAAGAAAACGGCAAAAAAGGAGAAACTCCGGGAACGGCTGAGACGTTGAATGGGCATCATGAGCAATGGCTTCTCTTGGCTGATTGTTTGATTTGACTGGCTCGGATGATTCATCCGAGTTGGCGCAGATACGCTTCGGCGGCCAATACGGCAACCGCGCCCTCGCCGGCCGCGTTCACCACCTGTCGCACCGCCTTGCTGCGGATGTCGCCCACCGCCATGACGCCGGGGATGACGGTCCGCATCTCGCCGTCGGTGGGGATGAACCCGTACGGGTCTGCGGCCAGGTCGGCCAGGGGCAACATCTCGTTGTTCGGGGCGGTCCCGACCAGCATGAATACGCCGTGCACGGGGAGAAAGCTTTCCTCCCCGCTGTTTTTCCTGAGCTGCAGCCCCTCAACCCCGTCCTTGCCGACAACGCGCAGCACCTGGGTATCGAGGAGAAAATGCACCTTCTCGTTGGCAAAGGCGTGTTGCTGAATGATCTTGGTGGCCCGCAGTTCATTGCGGCGATGGATCACCGTCACCTTGTCGGCAAAGCGGGTCAGATACACAGCCTCCTCGACGGCCGTGTTGCCGCCGCCGACCACCGCGACCTCGTGTTTACGGTAAAAGGGGCCATCACAGGTGGCGCAGTAGGAGACCCCCTTGCCGGTGAGCTCGACCTCGCCGGGGACCCCCAACTGCTTGGGCCGGGCACCGGTGGCGATAATCACCGATTTGGCGGTAAGTTCGGAGCCGTCTTCCAAGGTGAGCCGCTTGACCGGCCCCTTGAGATCCATGCCGGTGACGGCGCCGAGCCTCGTCTGCATCCCGAAGCGAGCAGCCTGGGCCGCCATCTTGTCGATCAAATCAAAACCGGAGATGCCCTCGGGGAAGCCCGGGTAGTTGTCCACCCAGTCGGTCAGCAGCACCTGGCCGCCCACCGCCCCCTTTTCAAGGAGGACCGCGTTCAGCATCGCACGGGCGGCGTACAGGCCGGCGGTCAGCCCGGCCGGGCCGCCGCCGACGATGATGAGGTCATACTCCACCGAGGACATGCGGGGAGGCCTACAGCGCCTTATTGATCATGGCGACCAGTTGCGCCTTGCCCACCGCGCCGGTGACCTGCTCGACCACCTGGCCGCCCTTGAAAAGGATCAGGGTGGGGATGGCGCGAACGCCGAACTTGCCGGGGGTGGCGGGGTTGTCGTCCACATTCATCTTGGTGATCTTGGCCTTGCCGTCAAACTCGTTGGCCAGCTCGTCGATTACCGGCCCGATCGCCTTGCAGGGCCCGCACCACGGCGCCCAGAAATCAAGCAGCACCGGCAGGTCAGATTTCATGATCTGGGCATCGAAATCACTGTCGCTCACATGCACTACCTTGTCTCCAGCCATCTCCACTACTCCTTAAAAAATTGGTTCGATAAAGAATGCCAAAACCATTGCCGCCCCATAACGGGAAGAACAAAGGCTTACGGATCGGCAACTTAGGGGGCAACCCGCCCGGCAGGGTCCGATTACAATTAAATGATGCATCTTACCTGCTCTCCCGACCCATGACAACCAGTAAATTCGGCAAGCGGCAACGGCCGCCGGCGGTGCCGGGGCCGGCTTGACCGACTATCATTTTGACAGCCGGCAAGGTGGCGTGCTATAGTGCCAGACCTCCAGCCGCGACGGCGGCGGGACCACGTCCCCGACAGATATTTTCAGTTATGACCCGGAAGGAGAACCTCACCATGCAAACCGAACAATCCCGGCAACTGTTTCAGAAAGCCCAGACCCTCATCCCCGGCGGCGTCAACAGCCCGGTTCGGGCCTGCAAGTCCGTGGCCTGCGACCCGCTCTTCATCGCCCGCGCCGAAGGATCAAAGATATATGACATCGACGGCAACACCTTTGTAGACTTCCTCGGCTCCTGGGGGCCGATGATCATGGGCCACAACCCGCCACCGGTGGTTGAGGCGATCAAGAACGCCCTTGCCAACGGCACCAGCTACGGTGCCCCATGTCCAGCCGAGGTGGAACTTGCCGAGCTCGTCTGCGGGGCGCTGCCGTCGGTGGAAAAGGTCCGCTTCGTCAGCTCCGGCACCGAGGCGACCATGAGTGCGGTGCGTCTGGCCCGCGGCTACACCGGCAAGAAGATGATCGTTAAGTTCGACGGCTGCTACCACGGCCACGCCGACAGCTTTCTGGTCAAGGCGGGCAGCGGCGTCATCACCCTGGGCATCCCCGGCAGCCCGGGGGTGCCGGACGATATCGTCAAGAACACCATCTCCATCCCCTATAACGACCTGGAGACCCTCGAAAAGACCCTCCGCGACCCCAAACTCGACATCGCCTGCGTGATCGTCGAGCCGGTGGCCGGCAACATGGGCGTCATCCCCCCCAAGGCCGGCTTCCACGAGGGGCTGCGCAGCTTGACCAAGGAGTTGGGCATCGTCCTGATCTTCGACGAGGTGATCACCGGCTTCCGGCTCGCCTACGGCGGCGCGCAAAGCTACTACAACATCATGCCCGACCTCACCTGCCTGGGCAAGATCATCGGCGGCGGTCTGCCGGTGGGCGCTTACGGCGGCAAGAAGGAGATCATGAACCAGATCGCGCCGGAGGGCCCGGTCTACCAGGCGGGCACCCTTTCCGGCAACCCGCTGGCCATGGCCGCCGGCATCGCCACCCTGAAGGCGCTCTCGGCCCCAGGTTTCTATGATCGGCTCAACGAGAAGGCGGCGGACTTCGCCAAATCGCTCACCGACATCGCCGCCAAACACATGCCGGCCACCACCCTCAACCGGGTAGGCTCGATGATGACGAACTTCTTCACCGCAAGCCCGGTGACCGATTTCACCTCGGCGATGCAGGCCGACCCCGCCAAATACGCCTCCTTCTACCGGGAGATGCTGGCACAGGGAATCTACCTCGCCCCCTCGCAGTTCGAGGCGATGTTCATCTCGGCGGCGCACAGCCCGGAAGACCTTGCAGCCACCCTTGAAAAAACTGAATGGTCATTCAAAAAAATGTCCAAATGAGGAAAAAGCCGTTGACTTTGCCCTATTGCCATGATACCACTCGAAACGATTTTCCGTTTAGTGGCAGTGGCTTTACACCCTCCGCAACCGGAGAATGCCGATGAGTGACAACCGCAAGGAAATGATGCGTTTGCTGGGCGATTTCAGCACCATCGGGATGTCCGTTGCCTTTTCCATCTTCATCGGCGTGGGCATCGGCTACTGGCTGGACCACAAGGTTTTCAAAGGTCGCACCTCCCCCTGGCTGACCCTGCTCTTTCTGGGCTTCGGGGTGGCGGCGGCCTTCAAGAATCTGTACATGATGAGCAGGCGGAGGGATTTGTAGATGCGCGACGACGGCCTCTCCCTCAAAAAGGTGCAAACCCTCAACTGGCTGCTGCTGGCGGCCATGAGTCTCGCCGGCTTGCTCTTCTTCTCCGGCCAGGTCGCCAAGTCGATCTTCATCGGCGGCCTGATCGTGACGGTAAGTTTCCGGTTTCTGCAACGGGACCTCACCAAGCTGCTGACCGGCCCGTTGACTGCGGTCAAAGGACGTTTTTTTATCAAATATTACGCACGTTTCGCGGTTGTGGCGGTGGTTTTGTTCTACCTCATCCACAACCGGGCGGTCGACACCACGGCAATGCTGGTGGGGCTGTCAACGGTGCTGGTGAGCATCATCGTCACCACCGCCGGCGAGGCGAAAAAGATTTATCTCAGTACGAAGGAGGCATCATAAGATCATGGAACATCCAATACTGTTCATATCGCTTCTGCTGGAGTTTCTGGGCGCACCGGTTCCGCACACCATGGTGGGTGAAACCCTGGCTGCCAAGCTCTCTTCGCCGCACATGACCTACACCTGGTTCGTCATGGCCTTCCTGATCCTGGTGCCGAAAATGACCCTGGGCAAGATGGAGATGATCCCCGGCAAGGGGCAGAACTTCTGGGAAGCGGTGATCGACGGCCTGGAAGGCTTCATGGCCGAGAACATGGGCAAGGAAGGGGCGCGGATGATGTTCCCGATGCTGGCCACCTTTGCCTTCTATATCGTCGTCGCCAACATGGTCGGTCTGATGCCCGGCTTCATGTCCCCGACCTCGAACCTCAACGTGACCCTCGGCTGCACCCTGATCGTGTTCGTCACCACCCACATCCTCGGCCTCAAGTTTCACGGCGCCGGCTATATCAAGCATTTCCTCGGGCCGATACCCTGGTTGATTCCCCTGATGTTCCCCATCGAGGTTATCAGTCATCTGGCCCGTATCCTCTCGCTTTCCATTCGTCTCTTCGGCAACATCATGGCCAAGGAGACCCTGCTCGGCATCCTCTTCATGCTGGCCGGTGCCTACTTCGCGCCGCTGCCGATCCTCTGCCTCGGCGTCTTTGTTTCCATCGTCCAGGCACTGGTTTTCGTCCTCCTGTCGATTCTCTACTTCTCGGCTTCCATGGAGCACGCACACTGATTTAAGTGATTTAAACAATTTAGATAGTTCGTTACGAAGAAGGCCAAACCAACCAAAATTTTTCAGGAGGAAACACAATGAATGAAGTAAACATCGCGCTGGTCTGTCTTGCTGCCGCTCTGTCGGTAGGTATCGCTGCTCTCGGTTGCGGCATCGGCATGGGTTCCGGCATCGGCGGCGCTTGCTCCGGTATCGCCCGTAACCCCGAGGCTTCCGGCAAGATCACCGTTACCATGATCATCGGTCTCGCTCTGATCGAGTCTCTGACCATTTACGGTCTGGTTATCTCCCTGATCCTGCTCTTCGCCAACCCGCTGCTTGGCAAGTAAGGTTACAGGCTGAACGACGTTTGGCTCGTTCACCGGATCACCCAGGTGATCAGCAAAGGCCGCAGGTATTTCCTGCGGCCTTTTTCTATTCCCCCATCAGGCGCATGACGATATGGGGGCCATGATTTCATAAAGCAGCGCCAAATGCGGAACGGAACTTGCCGCCCTGGCGAAGGTGGCTGCCTTACGGACCGAGGACGATTCCCAACAGCAACCCTGTCACACCCTTTCAAACGACAAGGAGTAGTAACGTTGGCAAAAAAACTCTTTCAGATCAGCCTGGGCTGCTCAAAAAATCTCGTCGATTCCGAGGTAATGCTCGGCCTCCTGTCC
>JAOUHH010000158.1 GCA_029865195.1 Desulfobulbaceae bacterium | reverse complement strand
AGGGGTGATGGTCCGGAAAGGCACGGAACGCGACAACCGTATAGCCTTCCTTGTTCAGGGTTTCGCGGAAGGAGGCGGGGGTGCCGATGCCGCAGAACCCGCACAGTTTGAGCCGTTTGGCCTTGTCGGCCGGATACACCTCCCGGCGGCCGCTGCCCAGCAGACAGACCGGCAGGTATTCGCCGAAAAACACCGGCGCCTGGGGCGCCCGCTCCCGCAGGAATCGCTTGAAGGCCTGCGCCCGCTGCTCGGTACGAAAATCCACCCCGGTAAGAACGATGGCATCGGCCCGTTGCAGGGCCCCGAAGGGTTCCCGCAGCTCCCCGCCCGGAAACACCCTGGCCGCATCCAGCGACGAGCGGATATTGAACAGGACGATATCGAGGTCGCGCTGGAGAGCCAGATGCTGAAAGCCGTCATCCATGACGATGACGTCGGCACCGGTCTCCCGGATCGCATGACGGGCAACCGCCGCCCGGCGGGCGCCGGTCAAGACCGGCACCGTAGGCATCGCATCGGCCAGCAGCCACGGCTCGTCACCCGCCATGGCCGGCGTCATCTTCACCCCCTGTCCGCTGGAGACCACGTTGACCCGGCCGCGCGCCTTGCCGCCGTAGCCACGACTGACAACCGCCGGACGCCAGCCATGCTCAAGGAGATGCCTGACCACACACATCACCAGCGGCGTCTTGCCGGTGCCACCCATGGAGAGGTTGCCGACACTGACCACCGGCACCGGCAAACGGGTGGAGGGCAGAATCCCATGCCGGTACAGAAAGGCCCTCACCATCATCACCAAGGCGTACAGCAGCGAGAAAGGCCTCCCCACCGCGAACAGGATATCATGCCGATTACTCATCAGTTTCCCCTCAAGACGCGCCTACCAGAAGCTTCCGGATCAACTCCACATGCCGACTGGTGGCACCCTGCTGCCGTGCAAGCAGCGCGACGGACTTCTCCCCCATCTGCCGCCGCAGGGATGGATCGCCGAGCAGGTTCTTGAGGCGCCGATAGAGATCATCCTCGCCCGCCACCTCCAACGCGCCGCCGGCACGCACCAGGTCATGGCTCACCTCCATGAAATCATCCATGT
The DNA here is from genome assembly GCA_029865195.1 of Desulfobulbaceae bacterium. Taxonomy (GTDB): domain Bacteria; phylum Desulfobacterota; class Desulfobulbia; order Desulfobulbales; family UBA5123; genus UBA5123. The sequence goes on along the minus strand of JAOUHH010000158.1, from coordinate 5,759 downwards.
GCGGCCCGAACAGCACCGGCCTCGCAAAAGCGGCCGGCTCCAGGGGATTGTGCCCGCCCTCGGGGATCAGGCTGCCGCCGACAAAGGCCACCTCGCAGAGACGGTACGCCCCGGACAGTTCGCCGATGGTATCAAGCAGCAGCACGGAGGCCGACAAGCCGCCGCCGCCAAGGCTGCGTTGGGCGACGGCAAGCCCCTGTGCCTCGGCCATCCCGGCCAGCACCTCGCCCCGCGCCACCTGCCGGGGAGCGAGCAGGAGAAGGAGATCCGGGAAATCGGCCAGCAGCCGCTTGTGAATCCGCAGGGCCATCTCATCCTCGACCCCGTGGGTACTGCCGGCCGCCCACACCAATCGCTGTTCCGGGATCCCGAAATCGGCGCGCTCGATCTCGCCGCCGACCGGCTCCAGGCCAGCGGCCTCATATTTCAGGTTGCCCAAGGTCTTGACCGACTCGGCGTCGACACCTATATGCACCATCCGCTTGACGTCTTCCCGGGTCTGCATGCAGAGCGCGGCAAAGGAGTTGAACATCGGCCGGAAGAAAAGCCGCCATCGGTAGTAGCGCGTAAAGGAGCGGCGGGAAATCCTGCCGTTCACCAGCACCGCCGGCACCTCTCTTTGCTTGAGACCATGGAGAAAATTGGGCCAGAAATCCGTTTCCACCAGCAGGAACAGGTCGGGATCGACCAGATCGAGAAACCGGTTGACGCAGGGCTTCAGATCCAGCGGATAGGGAATGAAGAAGTTTATCTGGTTGCCCAGGGTGGAGTTGGCAAAAGCAGCCCCTGCCTCGGTGGTGGTTGAAAAGAAGAGGGTGACCTCCGGGAAGGCCGTCCGCAGCGCCTTGACCAGCGCATGCGACGACGCGACCTCGCCCACCGACAAGGCATGGATCCAGATCCTCGGCGCCACCCGCGGGCAGGCCGCCAGTTGCCGGCCAAGCCCGAGCCCCAACCGCAGCGGCAGACGCTGCCGGTACTTGGCGGTCAGAATGGCTTTGACGAACAACACCGGCCCGACTACAATGAGCACCAAGATCTGCAGGACGTTATAGACAATCAACATAGACTCCCACCTTCATGAACATCATCCTCATCGACCCGGAAGAAGTGTCGGCCACAAACACCGTCACCTTACACGACCGGAGGCTCGGCCACATCCGCAAAGTTTTGCGCAGCAATACCGGCGACACGGTGCGCATCGGCCTGGTCAACGGCATGATCGGCACCGGCGTCATCGATGAACTGAGCCGCGACCGCGCCATCCTTCACATCAAGGCCGATACCCCGCCGCCGGCCAAAAAGCCCATTGACCTCATCCTCGCCCTGCCCCGGCCGATCATGCTCAAGCGCATCCTTGCCCAGGCCGCATCCTTCGGGGTTGCCAGGATCTTTCTCATCAACGCCAACCGGGTTGAAAAAAGCTTCTTCAACGCCACCCTGCTCGCGCCCGACAACCTCACCGATTGCCTGCGGCAGGGGCTCGAACAGGGGGTCGACACGATCCTGCCGGAGCTCTCCGTGCATCCGCGCTTCCGCCCCTTTGTCGAGGATCTGCTGCCGCCGATCGCGGCATCCTGCCATATCCGGCTGGTGGCGCATCCCGATACCGACCTGCACCTGGATCAGGCCGCCCCGCAAATGGCCGGCAAGCGGTCCTTGCTCGCCATCGGCCCGGAAGGCGGCTGGGTCGATTTCGAGATCGAGCGCTTTCGGGAGCAGGGCCTGATCCCCTTCACCCTTGGCCCCCGCATCCTCCGCATGGACACGGCCGTCCCGGCCCTGCTGGCCCAGATCGACCTCCTCGGCCGCCTGCCCGCCCAACCATAATCAATTTTTCCCTAACGCGCCATCTTGGCCGCGAGGCGATCGACGATCAGGGTCAACTCCTTGAACCGCAACGCGTACAGCGTTACCCCATAGACGGACCCGGCACTTGCAACCAGTGCCAGAAGCACCGCCACCCGCGTCAACAGCCCACCCCCCTGCCCGAGATCGCCAAGCCAACCCTGCGCGAAGACGATCCAGCCGCCCATCAACAGGGCCGCCGCCAGCACCTTGGCGAGACCGGCCGCCAGATAGGAAAGCGAATAGCCATGCAGCTTTTTATACAGGATTACGCTTAAAAAGAGGAAATTACAAACCATGGCGCTGGAGGTGGCGAGCGCGATCGCCCGATGCTGCAGGGAATCGATAGAAAGCAGGATGATCAGGATATTGCCGCCCACCGCCAGAAAGCTGCCGATGACCGGGTAACGGGTGTCGTCCAGGGCGTAAAAGACCGGCACCATCACCTTCACCGCCGAATAGGCGAAGAGGCCGAGGGCGTAATAGGAAAGGGCTTCGGCGGTCCTGACCGTATCAAAGGCGGTAAAATTGCCGTGCTCGAAGATCACCCCGATGATCGGTCCGGCCAGCATATAGAGCCCCACCGTGGCCGGGATGGTGAGACAGAAGGCGATGGCCAGCGACGAAACATAGGTCTCCCGCAGCCCGACGAAATCCTTGACCGCCGCATAGCGGGCGATGACCGGCAGGGTGGCGACGGAAACGGCCACCCCGAAAACGCCGATGGGGAACTGTACCAACCGGAAGGCATAGTTGAGCCAGGAGACACTCCCCTGGGCCAGGGAAGAGGCAAAATTGGTGTTGACGAAGATATTGATCTGGGTGGCGGAGAGCCCGATCACCGCCGGCACCATCAGCCGCAGGATACGCCTGAGGCCGGGGTCGGTCAGATCCAGGCGGGGGAGAAAGACAAAACCGCTCTTCCACAGCGTCGGTAACTGTCCAGCCAGTTGCAGGAAGCCGCCGATCAAGGTGCCGATGGCCATGCCGACGATGGCCGGCTGCCCGAAACGCGGCATCAGCATGGCCAGACCGACACCGCCGAGCAGGGAGCCGACGTTGAAGAAGCTCGACGCCAAGGCCGGGATGAAGAAACGGCCCTTGGTGTTCAGGATTCCCATCACCACCGACGACAGAGAGATGAGGATCAGGAACGGAAACATGATGACGGTCAACTGCCGGGTCAGTTCCACCTTATTGGCGACCTTGTCGAAATGGGGGGCCAGGAGCAGAACCAACGGCTTGGCGCACAGGATGCCGATCAGGGTCAGGATACTCAACAGGATCGCGAAGAAAACCAGCACATTGCCAACCAGCCGCCAGGTTTCCGATTTGTCGCGGGTGGTGTCGTAATCGGAAAAAACCGTCACAAAGGCGGCACTCAAGGCGCCCTCGCCGAAAAGATCGCGCAAGAGGTTGGGGATGCGAAAGGCGACCACGAACGAATCATAGGCGAAACCGGCGCCGAACAGCGCGGCAAAGGCCTGCTCCCGCACCAACCCCAGCACCCGGCTGCACATCACCGCAACGCTGACCGTGCCCGCCGAACGGGCAATGGCCCCAGTATCCGCACCCGGCTTCTTCATCCCGACAATGTTCTCCAACGATAAAATGAAACGTGACCACGGGCAGGCAAAACCCGACGGCATGACTGCATGCCGGACCACAATAGCAGGTCGCCGGCAAGTTGACAATCGGGAAGGATGGCGGTACGCCACCGTCCGCGACGGCAACGGGGGGCTTTTACCAGCCGGAGGCCGGAACCGTTTCCTGACCGGCAGGCGGCGCCCAGCGGAAAAAGCTCGCCGCCTTCGGGCCGCCGGCACCATTAGTCCCTTGACTTTGCCGCAAACTTCCGAATAATATCCGATTACTTTAGACTTTTCCCACCGGTAATAAATCCGAGAGCGGTTAGCAATGACAATCGACCACCATCTCGATCAACCCTTCACCTGCAAAAGAAAAAACGCCATGCCCGCAGGGGCGCAACCGGCAATTTCTTTTTCGGCCGACCACTGACAGCGGAGGTGGACATGCAAGAGACGAAACAGATTCGCAATGTGGCACTACTTGGGCATGGCAAATGCGGTAAGACCTCCTTGGCCGAAGCGATACTCTTTACCGCCGGCAAGGGCAACCGCCTCGGCAAGGTGGACGACGGCACGACCTGCATGGATTTCGATCCCGAGGAAATCAAACGCAAAACCACCATCAACTCTTCCTTTAACACTTACACCTGGAACAAACACGAGGTGTACCTGATCGACACCCCCGGTGACGACAACTTCCTCAACGAAACGAACTTCGCCGCCCAGATCGTCGACAGCGCGGTCTTCACCATCGGCGCCGTCCTCGGGGTCAAGAACCAAACCGAAAAATTCTCCTCGATCATCGAGGAACGCAAACTCCCAGCCCTGATCTTCATCAACAAGATGGACCGGGAGCGCGCCAACTTCGAGGCGACCATCGCCGGTATCCGCGCGCACCTGCCCCTGACCCCGGCCATCCTCCACCTTCCCATCGGCGCCGAGAGCAACTTCAAGGGCGTGGTCGATATCGTCAGCCGCAAGGCCTACCTCTTCGACGGCGACACCGGCAAGGTCAAGGAAGGCAAAATCCCCGCCGACCTGAACAGCGCCGTGGACAGCCACCGCGAGGCCCTGATGGAAACGGTGGCGGAGACCAACGACGACCTCATTGAAAAATTCCTCGAAGACGGGGTGCTCTCCGACGACGATCTCCGCCTGGGCTTACGACACGCCGTGCGCAACGGCGCGCTGTGTCCAGTGGCGGTGGGCGCCGCCACCCCCAACCTGGGCACCTCGCTGCTCCTCGACATGATCAACGACTACCTGCCCTCCCCCCTGGAACGCCCCTCCCAGGTCGGCACCGATCCCAAAACCGAGGAGGTCATCGAACGCAACCCGACGACCGACGCCCCCTTTTCTGCCCTTGTCTTCAAGACCATGGCCGACCCGTACGCCGGCCGGCTTACCATCTTCCGGGTCTACTCCGGCACCATCGCCAACGACGCCTTCTATAACGCAAGCCAGGAATGCACGGAGAAAATCAACCAGCTGCTGGTCCTCGAAGGCAAGGAGCAGCGGCCGGTGGAGAGCGCCGGCCCCGGCATGATCGTCGCGGTAACCAAGCTCAAGGACACGGTCACCGGCGACACCATCTGCGCCGCCAACGCCCCGATCCTTTACGATCGCCTCGTCGCCACGGAGCCATCCATCTCCTACGCCGTGACCCCGGCGCAAAAGGGCGACGAAGACAAGATCTTCTCCTCCCTCAACAAGCTTCTCGAGGAAGACCCCACCCTCCGTCTCACCCGGGAGTCGCAGACCAACGAGATCCTCCTCTCCGGCGTCGGCCAGATCCATCTAGAGGTGATCGGCGAAAAGATCAAACGGAAGTTCGGGGTCGAACTCGCCCTCAAACTGCCGAAAATCCCCTACCGGGAAACGCTCAAGGGCAAGATCAAGGTGCAGGGCAAACACAAGAAACAGACCGGCGGCCATGGCCAGTTCGCCGATTCGTGGATCGAGATCGAACCGCTGCCGCGCGGCACCGGCTTTCAGTTTGAGGATCGGATCGTTGGTGGCGCCATCCCCAAACAGTACATCCCGGCCGTGGAAAAAGGGGTTCTCGAGGCGATGAAGGAAGGCATTCTTGCCGGCGCGCCGATGGTCGACATCAAGGTCGCCCTGGTGGACGGCTCCTTCCACGCCGTGGATTCATCGGAGATGGCCTTCAAGATCTCGGGCTCCATGGCCTTCAAAAAAGGCGCCAAGGAATGCAACCCGATCCTCCTTGAACCGATCATGGGGATGACGATCAAAATGCCGAAGGAATGCGTGGGCGATGTGATCGGCGACCTGAACGGCCGCCGCGGCAGGGTCATGGGG
>JAOUHH010000157.1 GCA_029865195.1 Desulfobulbaceae bacterium | reverse complement strand
AGCGGTTGTTACACGCTGGCCACTCAGCGAAACGAGAACAACCTCCTCATCCTTGACACGGCCGCGATCATCCGGGACCTCTGCGCCGATCTGCGTATGGGAACCGCACAGGCGATCATCGCCGCCCGCTTCCACGCCACCCTTGCCGCCCTCTTCTGCGCCGCCTGCCGAGAGATTGGCGCTGAAACCCGGCTCAAGCAGGTGGTATGCTCCGGCGGGGTCTTCCAGAACACCCTTTTCACCTCCCTGCTTACGAAACAACTGGAGGCGGACGGCTTTACCGTCTATACTCACCGGCAGACGCCGCCCAACGACGGGGGCCTGGCCCTCGGACAGGCCGTGGCCGGCCGGGCCATGCACCGGATAAAAAGCTAACCAAGGCGACCAGACCATGGAACAATGGCAAGCAGCGCTTCAAAATCACCAACTCGCCGCCCGCCTCATCGATCACCTGCAGCGGCTCGACCTGCCGCCGGTGCGGCTGATGGAGGTATGCGGCACCCACACCATGGCCATTGCCCGCTACGCCCTCCGCGACCTGATGCCGGCAGCGATCACCCTCACCTCCGGCCCCGGCTGCCCGGTCTGCGTCACCGCCACCCGCGACATCGACACCTTTATCGCCGCCAGCCGCATCCCCAACACCATCATCACCACCTTCGGCGACCTGATCCGGGTGCCCGGCAGCGACTCCTCACTCCAACAAGAGATCGCCGCCGGACGCGATGTCCGGGTGGTCTATTCCCCCCTGGACGCCCTTGACCTGGCCAGAAAGAACCCTGACCGCGAGGTGATCTTCCTCGGCGTCGGCTTTGAGACCACCACCCCGACGGTGGCGGCGGCGGTGCTGACCGCGAAGGCGGAAAAGATCGACAACTTTTCCATCATCTCCTCCCACAAGGTGATGATGCCGGCGCTGGCCGCCCTGCTTTCCGACCCGCAGATCCGTATCGACGGGCTCATCTGCCCCGGCCATGTCTCGGTGGTGATCGGCGCTTCGGCCTACACCGGGCTTGTCGAGCACTATCGGACCCCCTGCGTGGTCACCGGCTTCGAGCCCTTGGACATCCTGCAGGGGATCACCCTGCTCGCCCACCAGATTGCCAATCACACCCCCAAGATCGAGGTCGCCTACCAGCGGGCGGTAAGCCACCAAGGCAATGCCAAGGCGCGGGCGGTTATCGATGAGGTTTTTGCCCCCGCCAGCGCAGCCTGGCGGGGCATCGGCGAAATCGCCGACAGCGGGCTTGCCGTCCGTGACGCCTTCAAGAATTATGACGCCGTGCAACGGTTCAAAATCGATACCCCGCCAACCCGCGAACCAAAAGGCTGCCGCTGCGGCGAGGTGCTGAAAGGGATCATGCAGCCGCCGGGATGCAAACTCTTCGGCAGCGGCTGCACCCCCGGCCACCCCGTCGGCCCCTGCATGGTTTCCAGCGAAGGGGCCTGCGCCGCCTTCTTCAAATACGACCCCACCCTGAACACACGGACAGAATCATGAGCGACCGCATCACCATCGACCACGGCAGCGGCGGCCGCGCCTCCCTTGAGTTACTGCAAACGGTCTTTCTGGCCGGCTTTGACAACGAAATCCTCAACAAAACAGAAGACAGTGCCCTGCTCAACATCAACAGGGAACGGCTGGCGTTCACCACCGATTCCTATGTGGTTGAGCCGATCTTCTTCCCCGGCGGCAACATCGGCGACCTGGCCGTAAACGGCACCATCAACGATCTGGCCATGCGCGGCGCCGTCCCTCTCTATCTCTCGGTGGGGATGATCCTTGAAGAGGGGCTCCCCATTGCGGACTTGAAAACCATCGTCGCTGCCATGCGCCTGGCTGCCGACAACGCCGGAGTGAAAATCGTTGCCGGCGACACCAAGGTGGTGCCTACGGGCAAGGCTGACAAAATCTTTATCAACACCTCCGGTATCGGCGTGGTTGCCGAAGGGGTGGAAATCGGCGGCAGCAAGGGGATGCCCGGCGACAAGGTTATCATGAGCGGCACCATCGCCGACCATGGCATCACCATCCTCTGCCAGCGTGAGGGGCTGGCGATCCGCGGCGATTTTGCCAGCGATACCGCCCCCCTGCACCAGATGGTTGCGGCCATGCTCGCCGACCAACCGGGAAAGATCCATGTGCTGCGCGACCCGACCAGAGGCGGGGTTGCCACCACCCTGAAGGAATTGGCGACCAGTTCCAAGGTCGGCATCGTCATCCGGGAAACCGCCCTCCCCATCCGCGCCGACGTGCGCGGCGCCTGCGAACTACTGGGCATCGATCCGCTCTACCTCGCCAACGAGGGCAAGCTTCTCGCCTTTGTCGCTCCAGAGGCGGCCGAACAGGCCGTGGCCCTCCTCCGCCGCCTGCCTCACGGCGAAAACGCGACCATCATCGGCGAACTGACCGCCACCCACCCCGGCGAGGTGCTACTGGAAACGGTGGTGGGCAGCCGCCGCCGTATCGACATGCTGCACGGACAGCCGTTGCCCCGTATCTGCTAGCCCCCACGCCTCACTGCCACCCGGCGGTCAGCCATGGTTGGGATACCAACATCCCATTTCGCCCCACAGCGCCCCGATTTGTCCCGCCCTGGTGCACATTGACCAGTGAATTTTCTCGCCAGAACAACAAAACGTCAATGGTCTGAATATTGCTCTCTATCATTTCCCAAATTTACAACGATAAATATCCTAAACATGGAGCTTTCCTCCAGAAAACGTTGGCAATCCGCCACACATTTGTAATACAGTTTTGAAACAGGAGCGATTCCTCAACCTGTATCACTCCCCCCCTCCCAACACTAAACCCGGGAGACACATAACGGACAGCGGAGACAGTTGATGAAAGTAGACCTCGGCCCGATCACTCGAATTGAAGGACATCTCAACGTCCACACAACCGTGGAAAACAACGTGATAACGGATGCCCAGTGCATGGGCGAGATGTTTCGCGGCTTTGAAGTATTCCTGCAGGGGCGCGACCCCCTTGACGCCCAGCAGATCACCCAGCGCATCTGCGGGGTCTGCCCTTACGCCCACGCCATTGCCTCCTCATACGCGCAGGAAAACGCCTATCAGCTGAAGGTGCCGAGCAACGGCCGGATCCTGCACAACCTGATCCAGGGCGCCAACCACCTCTATGACTACCTGCTGCAATTCTACCAGCTTTCCGCCCTGGATTTTGTCGACGTCACCGCCATTCTCAAATACAAGGGAAAGGACGCCGACCTTCTCCACCTCAAGGGATGGGTGCAGGCGGAACTTGCATCCGGCAAGCCCTTTCCGGCCGCCCCATTCCTGCCGAGGCTTTCCGGCAACTATATCAACGACACCGACCTCAATATCGGCGCCCTCAAGCACTATATCGAGGCGATGCATATCCAGCAGAAGGCCAACCGGGCCGCCGCCATCTTCGGCGGCAAATTCCCCCACACCACGGCCATCTTCCCCGGCGGTGCCACCCAAACCCCCAGCATCGACAAGATATCCAACTACGTCGCCCTGATCACAGAGGTTCGCAACTTCATCCACAACACCTATATCCCGGATATCGTCGCGGTGGCCGGCGGCTTCCCCAATTACTGGAACATCGGCGCCAGCAAGGGCGGCTTCCTTTCATACGGCCTGATGCCGCTCACCTCGGACCGCAACAGCAAGCGGTTGATGGCCCCCGGCGTGTTGCTGGACGGCACCGTGCAAAAGGTCGACTTTGAGCGGATCACCCAGGATATCAACCACTCGAAATACTCATCGCCCACCGCTCTCAAGGTCCGCGACGCCGTGCTCACCCCGGCCCCGCACAAGAAAGACGCCTATTCCTGGATCAAGGCGCCCCGCTACAACGGCCGCATGGTCGAGGTAGGACCGTCGGCGCGGATCATGGTTGATTACCTGCAGGGCCACAACCCCACGGTCAAGAAACTGGTGGAAACCTTTGCCAAGATGGCCAAGATTCAGGCCAGCCAGCTCAATTCGGTCCTGGGACGCCATCTCTGCCGGGCAATCAGCGCGGCGGTGATCGCCGACTTCCTGCTCGCGGAAACGGAACGCCTCGACCCCAAGGGGCCAACCATGGCCGATCTCTCCGTGCCGGCGAGCGCGGAAGGGTTCGGCGCCACCGAGGCGTCGCGGGGCGGGCTGCTCCACTATATCCGGATCGAAAAACACAAGATCGCCCGCTACGAATGCGTGGTCCCCACCACCTGGAACGCCTCGCCCCGCGACGACCAGGGCAACCCCGGCGCCATGGAGTCGGCGCTGATCGGCACCAAGGTAACCAACCCGGAAGAACAGCTCGAAGCGCTGCGCATCGTCCACTCCTTTGACCCCTGCATCGCCTGCGCTGTGCACTGACGACGACCACGGGCAACGAACGGCGACCAGACCAAAATTTGCGCCGAAAACATTATTTCAGGGACCTCTTATGATTGACAGACGACAGTTTCTCCAGATGGCGGCCACCCTCAGCACCGTCTTCGGTGTCAGCAATCTCCCGGCACCGGTACAGGCGGCCCTGAACAAGATCGACCCGGCCTCCCTGCCGAAACTGGTCTACCTGCAAGGCCAATCTTGTACCGGTTGCTCCATTTCCCTACTACAGGCAGAGTCCCCATCGCCCGCCTCACTGATCACCGATTACTCGCAGCTTGCCTTCCACGCCGACCTCTCCGCCATCTCCGGCAAAAAGGCGGTGGAGATGATCACCCGCTTTGTCACCGGCCAGGCCGGTCCTTATCTCCTCGCCATCGAGGGCGCAATCCCGGCCAAGATGCCCGAGGCCTGCGTGATCGGCGAGCATCCCTTTGCCTGGTACCTTGACCAGGCCGCCAAGACCATGACGGCGGCGGTGGCGGTGGGTACCTGCGCCAGCCACGGCGGCATCCCCGCCGCCGAAGGGAACCCCACCGGCGCCTGCAGCCTGCGGGAATACTATGCGCAGACCGGCGTCAAAAAACCGGTGATCGCCATCCCCGGCTGCCCGCCTCATCCCGACTGGGTATGGCAAACCGTGGTCCACCTAGTCAAGATCGGCATGCCGGAACTCACCAAGGACGGCAGCCCGAAGCTCTTTTTCGACCGCAAGGTGCATGAAACCTGCCCCCGCTACCATGATTTTCAACAGGAGATATTCGCCAAGAAGCTTGGCGCAAATGGCTGCCTGTTCAAACTCGGCTGCCTGGGGCCGGACACCAGTGCCGACTGCCCGACCCGCTGGTGGAACGGCGGCCAGAACTGGTGTATCGGCGCCAACGCCCCCTGTATCGGCTGCGCCTCGCCGATCTTCGCGCGCAAGAAAAACTTCCCGTTCTACCGGATAGCCGAACTCCAAAAAACCAGCAAGTAAGGGAGAAAGTGCATGAATAGCAAATCATTCAACGATCTTTCGGTAACCGCCAGGGTGACTCTCGCCGTCCTAGCGGCCCTCTTCGTCTCCCTTGCCTGCGCCGCCTTCTTTCTCACCACCTTTGTCAAGGGCAAGATGACCACCGTCTATGTCGAATCGGTGGAAACCCTGTTCGACTCCCTGCAAAACGGCGTTGAAGATTCGCTGGAGCGGGGGCAGATGAAAAATTTTGAAAAACTCATCCTGCGCCAGAAAAACATCACCGGCGTTCTCGATGTCACCCTGTATGATCGGGAAGGCAAGGTAAACCTCTCCTCGTCCGGCCACGACAACGCCACAAAATCCATCGAACCGCAGGTGCTGCAACAACTCAGCGGCAAAACGGGCCCAATCCGCATCCTCAGTGCAGACACCATCCAGATATATGCCCCCCAGATGGTCAAGGCGGACTGTATCCGCTGTCACCCCACCTGGGCCCCCGGCGAACATGGCGGCGTTCTCGCCCTCACCTTCGATCTTTCCAAGCTGAACGGGATCCTTACCAACCTGCAGATCATCCTCCTGGCCGGCTCGCTGATCCTGCTGATTCTGGTCAGCGTCATTATCTTCCGGGCCATGCGCAAGGTGGTGAGCAAACCCATCGACACCATCATCGGCGAGTTGACCGGGAGTTCCTCAATGATCGCCGCCGTGGCTCAGAAAGCAGCGTCGGCAAGCCAATCGCTGGCAGAAAACGCCATCCAACAGGCGGCCTCCCTCCAGGAAACCAGCGCCTCCCTTGAGGAGATCGCCTCGATGACCGCCAACAACGCCGAAAACGCCACCTCCGCCGACGATCTGATGCGTGAGGGCAACAAGGTAATGACCGACGCCAACGAACGGATGCACGAACTGACCGCGGCCATGGAAGAGATCGCCCAGGCCAACGCTGAGACGACGAAGATCATCAAAACCATCGAGGATGTAGCCTTCCAGACCAACCTGCTGGCGCTGAACGCGGCGGTGGAAGCGGCCAGGGCCGGTGATGCCGGGGCTGGCTTCGCGGTGGTGGCGGACGAGGTGCGCAACCTTGCCCGGCGTGCTGCCCAAGCCGCGCAGGATACCACGCAACTGCTGGCCGGCACCAGCACTCGGGTTGAAGCAGGCGTGGAACTGGTAAAGGTGACCAACGCCGCCTTTGAAGAGGCGGCCGACAAGGCGCAGAAAACGGCCGTGCTGCTTAAAGAGATCGCCAACTCCTCCAAGGAGCAATCCACCGGCATCGGCCAGGTTTCGAAAGCGGTCTTCGATCTGGATAAGGTCACGCAGCAGAACGCCGCCGACGCCGATCAGGCCGCCCACATCGCCGAGGACATGGAGGATCAGTCCACCCACCTCAACCGTGACGTCGCCTCCCTGGTCCGATTGGTGCGCGGGGCCGGAAGCGACCACGAGACCGCAGCACTGGTTAAGCAAGTTGAAGGTACAACGGAAGAACCCGCTGAGGAGACTCCGCTGCTGGAATAA
>JAOUHH010000357.1 GCA_029865195.1 Desulfobulbaceae bacterium | reverse complement strand
GGCGCGATCTTTCTTGACGGCGGCCACGGGGCGGCGGCAACCTTTGTCGAGCGCCATTTCGTGCCGCTGCTGAGCAAGGGCAAGGACGCTATGCTGTTGCTGGGCGACGCCAAGAGCCGCTTGCAGGAAGAGTGTCAGGAGCGGTTCAACCTCACCCCGCTCTATCAACTCGAATTGGAAGAGGGGCCGGACCATGCCAAGCAGTTTACCGTGTCGGTAAGGCTTGGCGAACAGGTGTTGGCGCGGGGCGTCGGCTCCAGCAAGAAAGAGGCGGAGCAGCAGGCGGCGGCCACGGCCCTGCGGGAGAGCTCCGATTTCTTCCGGGAGACTTAGGGCGTCATGGCAGAGATACGGTCGCCGCTGGTCATTCCCCTCTTTATCGCCCACCAGGGCTGTCCGCATCGGTGTGTGTTCTGCAACCAGGAGAGCATCACCGGCCGGCAGGGGGCGGCGTCGCAGCCAATGCGGGCGGCGGAGGTGGTCGCGACCATCGACGGCTGGCTGGCCCGTTCCGGCAATGATCCGCGCCGGGCGGTGCAGGTCGCCTTCTACGGCGGCAGTTTCACCGCCCTGGATCGTGGCTATCAGCAGGAGTTGCTGGCGGCGGTGCAGCCCTATCTGGAGGCGGGGCGGGTGGGGACGATCCGGCTTTCCACCCGGCCGGACGCCATCGATGCCGCGACGGTTTCCTTCCTGCGGACGCACGGGGTCGGGGTGGTGGAACTGGGCGTCCAGGCCATGGATGACCGGGTTTTGGCGGCAAGCGGCCGGGGGCATGCGGTGGCCGATGTGGCTGCGGCCTTTCGCCTGCTCAGGGAGGGCGGCATGCGGGTGGGTGGCCAGCTGATGATCGGGTTGCCCGGTGAGACCACGGTGTCGGCCCTGACCGGGGCGCGGGCGCTGGCAGCGCTTGCCCCCGATTTCGTCCGCATCTACCCCACCCTGGTGATCCGGGGCAGCGCGCTGGCCGCCCGTTATGCGGCCGGGGCGTATCGGCCCCTGACCTTGTGGCAGGCGGTGGCCCGGTGCGCCCGCCTGAAGGCGGTCTTCGACCGCAACCGGATCCCGGTGGTGCGGATGGGGCTGCAGCCATCGCCGTCACTGGAGCGGGATCTGCTCGCCGGGCCGTATCATCCCGCCTTCGGGGAGCTGGTGCTGGCCAGGATCTTCTTTAACCGGGTGCGTTCCCTGCTTGCCGCCATCCCGGCCGATGCGATCCGCACCCTCTCCATCGCCTCGGCCGATCTATCCATCTACCGGGGGCAGCGCAACCTCTCCGTGCAGCGGCTTGCGGCCCTTGGCCTGTCGTCGCGGATGCAACTGCGGCTCGATCCCGGACAGCCCCGCCAAACCCCGCGTCTCTTATAGCCCCATAAAAAAAGGCCGATCCCGGTAAGGAATCGGCCTTTTTTTATGCGTATGTCTTATGGATCAGGTGTCGGAATGGATCAGGCCGTAGCCGCGCTCGCCGTGCAGGGAGTAATCGAGGCCGGTGATCTCCGACTGTTCGTCGATCCGGAAGCCCACCGTTTTTTCCACCAGCAGGCAGATGATGATCGTCGCCACCGCGGAAAGGGCGATGGTCACCCCCATCCCGAAGAGCTGGACCTGAAACTGGTCCAGGGCGGTCCAGCTGCCGCCGGCGGCAGCAGCCGCATCGGCAAGCCAACTGGGGCGGAGGAAGAAGGAGAGCAGCAAAACGCCCAGGCCGCTGCCGACGCCGTGGATGCCGAAGCAGTCCAGGGAGTCGTCGTAGCCCAGTTTCATCTTCATCTGCAGGGCATAGTAGCAGACGATGGATGAGGCCGCGCCGAGGATCAGGGCGCCGCCGGGCTGCACCACCCCGGCGGCCGGGGTGATCACCACCAGGCCGGCGAGCACGCCGGAGACGAAGCCCAAGGAGGTGGCCTTCTTGAAGACCAGCGCCTCGATGATGAGCCAGGTAAGCGCCCCGCTGGCGGCGGAGACTTGGGTCATGGTCAGGGCCCGGGCGGTGTCGAGGCCGCTGTGGATGGTGGAACCGGCATTGAAGCCGAACCAGCCCACCCAGAGGAGGCCCGCGCCCATCATGGTCATGACCAGATTGTTGGGGTGCATGGCGTGTTTGGGGTAGCCCCGGCGGGGGCCGAGGAAGAGGGCGACGATCAGCGCGCTGGTGCCCGCCGAGACATGGATGACCAGGCC
>JAOUHH010000156.1 GCA_029865195.1 Desulfobulbaceae bacterium | reverse complement strand
GAGCATGATGAGTTTTCCTGGCTCGATTACAAAACCGCCCACGGCCTGCTGGCGGCGCGCGTCAAACCAATTTTTGCCTGGGCGCACCGCCGGCTGAGTGGCGACCGGCATCCCGGATAACGGGCGACGGTGGGGGAGGCCTTCGGGCAACCCCTTGCCTCCTTGCGCATGTACCCCGATCAACCCACCATGGAACATTTACGGCAATGACCTCCTTCTCCCTAAAGATCGTCCTCGCACCCGGGGAAGAGCCGACCGCCTGCGATCTATTGGCATCCCGCTCGGGATTGTCGAAGAGCAAGATCAAGGACGCGATGGCCAAGGGCGCTGTCTGCCTGACCCGCAAGAAGAAAGGGCGGAAACGGCTGCGGCGGGCCACCACCCCTCTTCGGCCCGGCGATATCCTCGAATTTCACTACGACGAAGCGGTGCTGGCCGTTGTTCCTCCCCAGGCGGAGTGCCTGCACGACGCGGGCCGTTACAGCGTTTGGCTGAAACCGGCGGGGTTGCTGGCGCAGGGGAGCAATCTCGGCGACCACTGCTCCTTGCCCCGGCAGGCGGAGTTGTATTTCCATCCGCCCCGGCTGATCTTGCCGGTCCATCGCCTCGACCGGGAGGCGTGCGGCCTGATGCTCCTCGCCCATGACAAGGAGGCGGCGGCCAAGCTCTCGCAGCTGTTCAGGGAGAACCTGATCGACAAACGGTATCGGCTGACCGTGGTCGGCAAGCCGGCAGCGGAGGGCGCCATCGCTTTGCCGCTGGACGGCAAAGCGGCGGCCACCGCCTACCGCCTGCTCGGCCATGACCCGGCAACGGACACCGCCACGGTCGAGGCGACCATCACCACCGGCCGTTTGCATCAGTTGCGGCGGCATTTTGCGCTCATCGGCCATCCGGTGATGGGCGATCCCCGTTACGGTGAGGGCAACAAGAACCAAAGCGGCTTGCAACTCGTCGCCTGGAGGCTTGCCTTTCGCTGCCCCTTCAGCGGCAAGCCGCAGGAGTATGTCATTGACGGCGCAGGGGTATTGGCCTGAAACAACGGCTGGTCAGGGCAATTGCAGTTCGGCGATCACCGGCAGGTGATCGCTTGCCACCATGGAGGTGCGGAGTTTGCAGCGACGGCTGGTGACGACCTCGATCCCGCCCCGGCAGAAGATCTTGTCCAGGCCGCCGGTGGGTGAGAAGGACGGATAGGTTTGCAGGGGCTCCTGGTGGCCTGTTTTCCGGTTGGTGGCGCAGGAAAAGCCGAGGATGTCGATGAAGATGGGGGCCAGCATGGTGCGCCAGTCATTGAAGTCGCCGCCGACCAGACAGGGCAGTTCGGGGCTCATCGCCGCATACGGAGCAGAGCGGACCAGCATCCCCACCTGCCGGATCCGTTCCTGGGTGGAGAGGCCCAGATGGAGGTTGAAGGCCGCCAGTTCACGCGAGCCGCCATCGGCGGTGGGCAGGGCGATGGCGGTATAGAGGCAGCCCCGTTTTTTGCGGCGGTCAACGGTGAGATCGATGTTGCGGTGGGCGCTGATTGGAAACCGGCTCAGGGTGGCGTTACCGTAATGGCCCTGTTTTACCTTGACATTGAGCCCCAGCGCGTAATAGGGATAGTTGAGGGTTTTGGCCATCACCGCGGCCAAGTCAAGCTCGCGGGAGCGCGGCACCCCGACATCCACCTCCTGGAGAAAAACGATATCGGCCCGATGGTGCTCCAGCACCGAGACAATCCGTTCCGGCCGGAAGCGGCGATCAACCCCGATGGCGCGATGGATATTGTAGGACAGAACCTTTATTTGCATACACGCCTCGACGGTCGCCGGATGGTGAGGGAAATGGCTTCCTCACTGTACGGCCTCCCGGGGAAGGCGGTCAAGGCTGACGGCGGGAAAATTAATGCATAGATGGAAAATAGGCACCGACAGTCGTCTCCTCTGCGATGAATGTTCGCGACAGAACAGCCCCCTGATCATCAGGCAGGGCTGGAGCTGGCAGGGGGAGGAGAGGGGTGTCGACTGTCTCTGCGACAGCTGCCATTGCACCGACAAGGTGGTCAAGCGGCACGGCAAGTGGCGTTGGCTCTACTGCTGGATCAACATCCTGCTGCCGTGGGTGTCAAATCGCCGCCGTCAGGCCATGCGCCGCGCCAAATAACCGTTTGCGCCGTTACGCGGCGTTTCTGTCGACCAGTCCGGCCAGAAATTCCAACTCCCCGCTCACCCCTCGCAGATCATTGAAATACAAACCGCCGAATTCATTGGTGCACTCCGGGCAGCCGCGCAGCAGAAGCAGGTGATGCCGGTAGTTATTCTTGGCCAGGGGGCGGTACACCCAATGGCTGCTGTTGCATTCAAAGCAGTAGAGAAGGGTCCAGTCGTCCCCGCTCAGCGCCTCTGCGCATTCGCTGCAGACCGGCACCACCAGCTCGCGGGCGGTGACCTCGACCACCTCGTTGTCATGATAGCCAAAGGGCAGCACGATATAATCCACCGCCGGGCAATCCTTGTTGTCGACGCCCGGGCCATGATTCAATTCGCAATGCGATTCGCCCAGTTCCGCCAGCAGATGCAGTTTATCGATCGCGTTCATTGTTGCCTCCTTCGCCGGCCATCCGTCGGCCAGGCTCACGGCGCGGCTGCCGCCGTTTTTTTTGCTCTTACTGTTCGTTTCGGCATTTGCGGGCCGCCGGTCAAGAACTTTTGGCAAAAGGGCTGAAAGGGGCGGTTACAGGCCGTAACGCTGGCGGAGGGTGGTGACCAGGCGGGGGTCGGCGGTGAAGGGGTTGGGCGGCGGGGTCGGCAGGGGCAGGAGCAGGGTCTCGGCAAAGGGGGTTTGCGTGACCTTGCGGTTGTAGGCAAGCACCATCAGTGTTTCCAGGTTGACGGTATCCGCGATGTTGTAGGCAAGCAGCGTCTCCAGGGCGGCGCGGTTGCCGGTGCGTTCGTATTCGCGCCAGAGCAGGACGGCAAAGCGGCCGTCCACCCCGTCGAGCCCGTCGTCGCGGGCAATGCCGAGTTTCTTCTCGCAGCCCTTGAGACCGCCGCTGAACCCGAGTTCCCGCAGCAGATAGCGCAGATCGATATGGACCTGATCGAGGGTGATGCCGAAAGAGCGTTCCAGCACCGGGACATCGAAACAGCGGCCGTTGTAGGTGACCAGCACCCGATAGCGACCCACCGCGGCGATGAAATCATCAAGGTTTTCCCCCCGGACGAAGGTGTGGACGGCATGGCCGTCGTAGAGGGCGATGGTGGTGATCAGGTCGGTGTCGCGGCCCAGGCCGGTGGTTTCGATGTCGAGATAGGCGGTGGTGTCGCGAAAGTGCGGGAAAAGTCGCCAGTGCAGGGTGTTTTTGAGCAGCCGGGCGACGGCGGCCGGTCCGGCGGTGAAGGAGCGGCGGCTGTCGGCGAGATGGCGGGCCACCATCTCGGCCCTGCGGCCGGCAAAGCCCTGCGGCCACGGTTCGTTGAAATCGTCCCAGGAGTGGACGCCCGCCGCCCAGAGCCGCTGTTCCGTGGCCTCGCCGACGCCGGAGATATGCGCGAAGGTGTGAAAGAGCATGGCGGCGGCCTTACCCGCGTACCCCTGCCTTGGCCCGCCGCTGCGGCTTGCCGAGTTTGCCGGTGAACCGCTTGATCTCACTGAAATACATGTCGCCGACCTTCTCGATGATATTGTTGTGGTCGGCGCCCGGGATGATCGCGAACTCCTTGGCGTGGGCGCCGCTTTGCGCCTGCAGGGTCTCCGCGCTGTCCAGGGCGATGATCTGGTCGAACTGGGCGTGCAGGATGTAGGTGGGCTTGTCGTAGGCCGCGATCTTGTGCTGATTGCGGAAGCAGTCCCCTTCCGTGATGCCGAGGCCGGCGCAATCGATTCCCAGATTTTTAAGCAGCGGCACCGTAAAGGCGAACCCGCTCTCGATGATCAGACCGGCGATGGCCGGATCACGGCCGGCGGCCAGTTCCAGGGCCGGGGCGCTGCCCAGGGAACGGCCCATCACCACCAGCGGTCCGGTCCGTTCCTCCTTGGCAAGCCATTCCTTGATCCAGGTGAGGATCAGATGGGCGTCGGCCAGCATGTTGCTGGCGGTGGGGACGCCGGTGCTGCGCCCGTAGCCGCGGTAGTCGACGGCCAGCAGGCTTAATCCCTTGGCGTTATACCTGGGGCCGAGGTCGTCGTAGTCGGCGGCCACCTCGCCGTTGCCGTGGAAAAAGAGGATGTTGGCCGCCATGGCGTCCGGTGCCGGATGCAGGCGGCCGCCCACCGTGATGCCGTCGCCTACCGGGATGGAGACATCGACCGCCCCGGCCGGGGTTGGGCTCGTATCCGCGCGGGGATGGAAAAGGGCCGCCAGCACCGCTGGTTGGTCGAGTTTTGTGTAGTTCATCTGCATTGGTATCTCCTCGGGCGGGTCATGCCGGCTGGGAAAGGAGGGCATGACCCGCAAAGATTGATAAATAAAACCGTGCCGAAGGGTTGGCACGGCTGCCCATCATACGACATTTTTACCGATGGCGCAAAGGAATGGCCTTGCGGTGCACAGACGGCATCTGCGCGAGGGGGGGCGGTAACGCGAGTTTATCCGGCGCCGGGCGGTGCCGCCCTCAACTCGATCAGGTTCACCTCGGGCGGTGCCAGCACCCGGATCGGCGGCCCCCACGTGCCGGCGCCGCGGCTGACGTAGAGAGAGCCCCTGGTCAGCGGTTGCAGCGCGCCCGCCGTCACCGGGTAAAACCGTTCCACCACCAACCCGAACGGGAACAGTTGCCCGCCATGGACATGCCCGGAGAGTTGCAGATCAAAGCGGCCGACACTCGCCTGGTTCACCTGGGGCCGGTGCTTGAGAAGGAGGACGAAGCGGTTTTCCGCATCGAGTGCGGCCAGCAGCGGCCCCTCGCCGTCGGCTGCGGCCAAGGGCCAGGTGGCGCCACGGCGGTCATCCACCCCGGCGATGACCAGCCCCCCCGCCACGGCCCGCGCCTCGTTGCGCAGGACCACAAAGCCCGCCGCCTCGAGGAAGGCGGTGGCGTGGGCGGACCCGCTGTACAGTTCGTGGTTGCCGAGGATGGCGAATTTCCCGTGCCGGGCAGGGATTTCCCGCAGCAGGGCGGCGAATTCCGGCAGGTTGTCGCCCTGGCCGTCAAGCAGATCGCCGGTGGCGACGATGATGTCCGGCTCGGCCCGACGCACAGTGGAGAGGACCGTCCGCAACCGCTCGCGGCCGACCAGCAGGCCGAGGTGGAGGTCGGAAAGCTGCACGATCTTGAGCCGGTCAACCCCCGGCGACAGCTTGGCGGTGGGCAGGACGACCCGTTCAAGGCGAATGGCCCGGGCCTCGAAATATCCGTAGCCGACCAGGGCCATCGCCAGCAGGATGGTCACCGTGACCAGATGCCCGGCAGAGAGGCGCCGCCTACGGGAGCGCCTGCGCAATCGACCGGCAAGGGAAAGGGCGTCAAGTAAAACACCGATGACGACGAAATAGAAGAGCAACCCCATCCAGCCGTAAGCGACGATCGCCGCTAGGTGTACCAGTTGGCCGGAAGCGTGCCTCGCCCACCCATGCACCAGCAGCGGGGCTGAAGTCATCAACAGCAGCCAGAGGCTTAACAACAAGGTGGCGCGACGGCTGCAAGGATAGGCTGCTCGCAGCTTGCTGAAGAGATAGAGGTGGCCGCCGCCGTAAAAAAGGAAAAAGGCAAGGAGGAAAAGGGGCATTTTTAGCTGTGTACCATGTGCATTTTCAATATGTTATCGTAGCCGGAGGTTGCCAATTGTCACTATAATGGTTACAATCGCAAAACGCGATCCGGCCGGAAAAGATTTCTCCGTGCCCGGTACCACAGTTCCTGACGAAACCATTTTCAGCATCACCCAAGGAGAAAGATCGTGGCGTTAATCACCATCGACCATGATAAATGCAAGCGGGACGGCATCTGTATCTCGGAGTGCCCCTTCAGCCTCATCCGCGAGAGCAAGGAGAACGGCTTTCCGGAGATCCGCGCCGCCGCCGAGCGGATGTGCATCCACTGCGGGCACTGCCTGGCGGTTTGTCCGCATCAGGCGCTGACCTTCAACGGCGTGGGGCCGGCCGACTGCCTTCCCATCGACAAGGAGTTGGCCGTCGATCCGGCCAAGATCGAACAGTTTCTCAAGTCCCGCCGCTCGATCCGCACCTACAAAGACAAGCCGGTGGATCACGCCACCCTGGAGCGGTTGCTGGATACCGCCCGGTGGGCGCCGTCGGCGAAAAACAGTCAGTCGGCGCACTGGCTGATGGTGGAAGATCCGGCGGAGGTGAGGCGTCTGGCCGGGATGGTGGTTGACTGGTTCCGGGAAAACAACTATTTCCCGGGCGTGGTCAAGGCTTGGAAGGAGGGCCGCGATATGGTGTTGCGCGGCGCGCCCCATGTCGCCATCGCCCATGCCCGCACCGACGGCAGCCTGCTGAAGCCCACCGAGGATTGCGCCATCGCCATCAGCTACCTGGAGCTGGCCGCCCATGCCCATGGCGTCGGCGCCTGCTGGGCCGGCTTTCTCGCCAACGGCGCCAACGATTACCAGCCGCTGGTCGACGCCCTGGGGCTGCCGGCGGATCACAAGGTCTTCGGCGCCTTAATGCTGGGCTACCCGAAGTTCCGTTACCGCCGCATACCGCCGCGGGAGGCCGTCAAGGTCGAATGGCGCTGAGCCCTTTGCTGCGCCGGGCCCCCTCCGTAATCCCTTTCCCCGTCTATAGCGGAACTCAGACTGCCCCCCCGCCCGTTGCCCTGGCCAGCGCCTCGGTCATGTAGGGGGGGATGGTCACCTTCGCCTTCACCGCATTGGCAAAGGCGGTGCGCAGATCCTCGTGGCCGATGCCGGTTTGCCGCCAGTAG
>JAOUHH010000155.1 GCA_029865195.1 Desulfobulbaceae bacterium | reverse complement strand
TTTGCCATCGAGCTTTTCAAGCGCAAGGCGCTTACCCTGCCGGAGTCCCCGGACACCTTCTTTGTCCCGTCGTACAAGGCCGAGGAATACTCCATCTCCGAGCTTTTCCGGCGCGCCAAAGAGCTTGAGGAAGACGGCGAACGGACCGGCTGGATCGATTTCCACCGCCGGGTCTCCTTCATCTTTCTCGGCCTGCCGCTGCTCCTGCTCGGCATTCCGGTGCTGCTGACGGTGCAGGAGCGACGCGGCCGCGACCTGGCTCTGGCCATCCCGATCAGTTGCGGCCTGGCCTTCGGCGCCTGGGGCTGGTGGAGCATGGCCCAATCGCTGGCAAAATCCCTGCCCCTGCCGCCCTCGCTCCTGGCCTGGAGCATCCACCTGGTCGCGGGCTCCATCGGCATCTACTTCATCCGGCGGCAGGACCGCTGAACAGGCACCCCATGGCTGACACCCGGATCCGGCAGACAACACGGACCACCGCCGACTGGCGACAGATGCTCACCGGCGGCAAGCGGGTGGGGATCGTCGGCGTACCGCCGCTGGAGGTGATCGCCTTCCTGCATGGACAGGGGATCGGCATCGACGACCTGGACGCCATGCTGATCCGGGCGGACCTGGAACTGGTCACCGCCTACCTGCCGCGGGTTTACTGCGCCATCCTCCGCACCGTGGTCCTGAACGCGCTCCACCTCAAACTCGACGCGGTGATCGTCGATGTCGGCCCGGGCAAGTGCGACGCCGCCTTCCATGTCGCCACCATCCTGGAAGAGAGCCTCGACATCCCGGTGATCCGCACCGAAAACCGCGACGCCGTACCCTTCGGCACCCCCATCGCCGAGGGGCGGCTCTCGCTGCTGGACAAGCTGCTCCGGATCACCGAGGGGGTGAAAAGCCCCTACGCCGACCCGAATCCGCCCCCGCCCTGCCGGGCCACCGCCGGCTTCTGGGGGGTGCCGCCCCGCGACTTCTCGATCCTCCAGCTCTTTCCCGACACCACCCATGTCTACGGCTGGAGCCGCTGCATGGAGAACAAAACCCCGGCCGACGGCGACCTGGAGGCCCTCTTCAACCCGGAGATCCCCACCGTTTTCTTCGCCCAGTCCTTCTGCGCCAAGACCGCCCTGGCCCGCTTTCTGGCCAACCGCCACCCCCATGCCCTCTATCTGGATGTCGACGTCCACACCGGCAACAGCGCCAGGGCCAAGATCGAGGCCTTCCTCGAGCTTTCGGGGGCATGTCCATGATTCTCGGCGATTTCGGCACCACCTACTGCAAGTTCCTCGACACCGACCAGCCGGCGGCCGCGCCGACCATCGTCGCCACCAAAGCGCTGCCGCCCGACCTCAGGGTCGATCTCGCCACCGGCCACAACGGCAAGCGGTTCGCCGACCGCTACGTCAACGAACTGATCGCGCTTGCCCGCGGCGGCGAGGCGTTGATCCGGGAAAACGAATTCCTGCTCCTCGACTGCGGCAGCCGCGACATCAAGTTTGTCCACTACCAAGACGGCAAGCTCAAGGACATGGGCTGGAACGCCGAATGCGGCGCCTCCATGGGCTTCACCATCGAGCTGCTGGAGAAATATTACGATCTCGACTACCAGGGCCTGGCGGTGCCGGCAACCACCTTCTCCATCACCTGCGGGGTGCTGGGGATGAGCCACATCTTCGACGCGGTGATCGCCGGGGTGCCGGTGGCCGAGGCGGTGGCCCGCTTTGTGAAAGGGATCGCCGTCAACGCCTACCGCTTCGCCCGCTCGCCCAAGAAGCTCTATCTCTCGGGCGGCCTCTGCGACAACCCGCTGTTCGTGGCCAGCCTCCCCTGCGAAACGGTGCCGCTGGGCAGATTCGTCCTGCTTGAAGGACTGCGGCAAACCCTGCAAATGAAGTGAGGAACGCCATGCCCGACAACGCCAAGTCGGCCGCCAAGGCCCCCAACTGCTTCCACTGCCGCCACTTCTTCATCACCCATCAGCTCACCCGGCCTTACGGTTGCCGGGCCATGGGCTTCAAATCCCTGCAGATGCCGGCAATAGCGGTGCGAACAAGCTCGGGGATGGAGTGCCAGCTGTTCAGCGCCAAGGAGCCGCGGGGCTCACAACCTTAACGGAGAGGAAGCCATGACCACCCCTGCCTGGAAGAACGAATACGCCGTGGGCATCGAGGACATCGACCACCAACACCAGTACTTCTTTCTGCTGATCCAGCGGTTGCAGAACCTCTTTGCCAAGGGCAGCGAGCCGCGCTTCATCTCCAACCTCATCGACGAGTTGGTCAAGTATGCGGTCTTCCACTTCAAGAGCGAAGAGAACATCATGGAATACCGCGCCTATCCCCACCTGATGGAGCACCGCATCAAGCACATCCGCCTCATCGAGGAGCTCAATATCGAAAAGATCCGCTACGACTGCGGCACCACCGATTCGGTTGCCCTCGTCGCCTTCCTCGAACGGTGGTTCACCAGCCACACCACCACCGAGGACGCCAAATTCGGCAACTTCGTCCGCGAGTTGTGCCAAAAAGGTTGATTGCCGCAAAAACCGGCGGCCGGATAACCCCACAAGCCCGCGGCCTTAGGTGTCGCGCCCAAAAAACGGCCCGCAGAAATTGCGGAATACACCTTGACTTGCCCGGTCTGCCACCCTATCTTGTCAACATTGGACGGACAATCGACTCACCGCAGATGAAGCAACTTCCCCTTACTCCTTGGTTGACCTGCTCTCAGCGCAGTACCCCTCAGACATTTTCCTAGTGCCGCTCGCACAAAATCACGCATGCCAAGGCCCTGAAGGCAGCACCATGCATGACCCGCGGCAGGAACAGACAAGAAGCCGATGACGATAAAACACTACCATTACATCACCAAAGACAAGACAACCCCGGAGATGGAGTTTTGGGTCTGCGAGGATTGCCGGAAGCGGAACATCAATTTTATTCTGGAAGGCAAATGGCGCCTGATCGGCAAGCAGATCCACGACGAGATCTCCTGCCATGAGTGTCGCGGCGCCGATCCCGATGCCGCCGGTTTGGACGGAGGGGTGCCGCACCTCGACACCGACACCCCACCCCCCGTCACGTAAATCACAAGGGCAGGATTTCCCCGGCCCTTGCCGACCCGCACCAACCGCACACCTTTCCCGTTCACGTGCCACGGGGTGCGGAACGGAACTGCGCCAACATCTTTTTTTGAATGAAGGAGGATGACAATGTCCAGACGCTGCCACGAGGTGGATTACAGGATCATCGGCCACGATATGCAGTTGGTCGAGGTGGAGCTCGACCCGGGCGAGACGGTAATTGCCGAGGCCGGGGCGATGCTCTACATGGAGGAGGGGATCGACTTTGAGGTCAAGATGGGCGACGGCTCGGCGGCCAACGACGGCCTGCTGGGCAAGCTGATGCAGGCCGGCAAGCGGGTGATCAGCGGCGAATCGCTGTTCATGACCCATTTCACCCATCGCGGCCAGGGCAAAAAGCGGGTGGCCTTTGCCGCCCCCTATCCCGGCACCATCCTGCCCCTTGACCTGGCGCTGCTCGGCGGCGAAATGCTCTGCCAGAAAGACGCCTTTCTCTGCGCCGCCATGGGCACCCAGCTCGACATCGCCTTCACCCGGCGGCTCGGCACCGGCTTTTTCGGCGGCGAGGGCTTTATCCTGGAGCAACTGCGCGGTGACGGGATGGTGTTTATCCATGCCGGCGGCACCATTGTCGAAAAGGAGCTGCGCAACGAAACGCTGCGGGTCGACACCGGTTGCCTGGTCGCCTTTCAACCCTCCATCGACTACGACATCGCCCGGGCCGGCAACCTGAAGAGCATGGTGCTGGGCGGCGAGGGGCTGTTCCTGGCCACCCTGCACGGCACCGGCAAGGTCTGGCTGCAGAGCCTGCCCTTCTCCCGCCTGGCCGACCGGATCATCGCCAACGCCCCGTCCTCCGGCGGCCGGCAGCAGGGCGAAGGCTCGGTGCTCGGCGGCCTCGGCCGGATGATCGACGGCGACTGATCCCGCCTCGGCTTGCCGGCTGCCCGCCGTACCCTCGGACAACAGCGGCGACCCGGTTTGCGCCACAAAAAAACACCCATCAGGCATATGCTTTCGCTTGCCCGATGGGTGTTTTACGTTGGCTTGAGAAAGCCCGGCCCGACGGAGAAACCGTCAGGCCATCGCGTCACCGCGAATTACTTTGCCTCAGCCTTTGCATCAGCCTTTGCGGCGGGGGCTTTGGCAACAGCGATAAGCTGACCCTTCACGTCCTGGCAGGTGGCGTCAACCATGGCGCCTTTCTTGCCGGCGATCTGCACGGCGTCACCAGCTGCCTTGCCGGCACATGCCTCGATGGCAGCCTTGTTGTCGTCGGCCTTCTTGGTACCGGCCATAACAGCCATGGGCAACAACAGCATGCAGCTTGCAAGTACGATAATCTTTTTCATTGGCGTATCCTCAACATAAAATTTTAGTTGGTACTCGGGGCTGACACCTCACCCCCCCCTTTGAATGGAGCTTACTCTACGCGACGATTGTGAAAGAAAAATGGAAAAATTATGGAAATCATTCCCATCAAAAATGCCTCCTCCGCATTTTCGATTCCCACCCCGCGCATGCATCTGGATTTTTCCGGGCCGGCATGCTATCGTCAGCACCAGGATGATGGCGGTGCCGCCGGCACCAGGGGGAGGTCCCCCGCGCCATCCCCATGGCAGTTCCACCTTTGGACATTTTTGTGCGCATCAAGATCCAGCAACGCCTCCTCCTCGCCATCCTCACCGCCGCCATGCTGGCGGTCATCTCCATGTTTCTGATCATGCAATGGAATCTGGGCCGCGGATTCCTGCAGTATGTCAACACCATCGAGAATGAAAAGCTCTCCGCCGCCCTCATCCAGGCCTACACAGAAAGCGGCGGTTGGGATTTTTTGCAGGATGACCCCGCCACCTGGCCCAAGAGCCTGAGCCGGCTGATGACCGGGGGGATGATCGACGGCCGCCTGCTGCTGCTCGATGAGAACCTCGAACCCATCTTCGGCAACATCGGCGAGAAGAAAGGCGATCAGCCTGCCCCGCTCACCCATGATGGGAAGGTGGTCAGCTACCTGCTCTACCAGCCGCGCAACGAGATCTCGGAAGCCCACCAGCTCAAGTTCGTCAAACAGCAGGAACTGGCGATGCTGCTCATCACCGGGGCCATCCTCCTGCTCTCGATCGCCTTCTCACTGGTCGTCACCAGCCGGATGGCGCGGCCCATCGCCGCCCTCACCGAGGGGACCCACCGCCTGGCCGGCGGCGACTACAGCACCAGGGTGGAGGTCACCTCCGCCGACGAACTGGGGCAACTGGCCCTCAACTTCAACGCCCTCGCCCTGGCCCTGGACAACAACGAAAAGGCGCGCCGGCAATGGGTGGCGGACGTCTCACACGAGTTGCGAACCCCGCTCGCCGTCCTCCGCGGCGAGATCGAGGCGCTGCAGGACGGCATCCGCCCCGCCGATCCGGAGGCGCTCGCCTCCCTGCACGGCGAGGTGCTGCACATCTCCCGGCTCATCGACGATCTCTACCAGCTCTCCCTCTTCCATGTCGGCGCCCAGACCTATCGCAAGGAATCACTGGACCTGCCGCCACTCCTCTGGCAGGTCGTGGAATCCTTCCGGGGCAAGCTCAACCGGGCGGGGATCGCCGTCTCCACCGCCGCGACGCCCGCGGCCGGGGCAACGGTTTTCGCCGACCGGGAGCGGTTGCGCCAGCTCTTCACCAACCTGCTCGACAACAGCCTCAAGTATACCGACCCGGACGGGCTGCTCGAAATCGCCCTGCAGGCGGACAAGGAGCAGGTGCGGATCGATTTTCGCGACAGCGGCCCTGAGGTGCCGCCCGGTGAACTGACCAAGATCTTTACCCGTTTTTACCGGGTGGAGCGCTCCCGCAACCGCGAGTTGGGCGGGGCCGGGCTGGGGCTCGCCATCTGCCGCAGCATCGTCGAGGCGCACGAAGGAACCATCGTCGCCGAGGCCTCGCCGTTGGGCGGCCTGGGGATTGTGATTACGCTGCCGCTGACCGGGGTGACCACATGAACGAGGCCATCCTCATCGTCGAGGACGAACAGAAACTGGCAAGCCTCCTCCACGACTACCTGAAACAGGCCAACTTCACGCCCCACTGCCTCACCTCCGGCCTGGAGGTGCTGCCATGGGTGCGGCGGCACCGCGTCGACCTGATCCTCCTCGACCTGATGCTGCCGGGCCGCGACGGCATGGAGATCTGCAAGGAGCTCCGCACCACCTCCAACGTGCCGGTGATCATGCTCACCGCCAGGGTGGAGGAGATCGACCGCATCCTCGGCCTGGAGCTGGGGGCCGATGACTATATCTGCAAGCCCTTCAGCCCCCGCGAGGTGGTGGCCAGGGTCAAGGCGGTGCTGCGCCGCGCCGCCGTCGCCGCCCCCCAGGCGCAGGAGGAGACGGAGCTGATCCTCGACGAGCCCTGCTACAAGGCGACCATCAACGGCCGCGACCTAGGCCTGACCGCGGTAGAGTTCAAGCTGCTCGGCTATCTGGCGGCGCACCCCGGCCGCATCTTTACCCGCGAGCAACTGATGGGCTGCATCTATGCCGAGCAGCGCACGGTGAGCGACCGCACCATCGACTCCCACATCAAGAAGCTGCGCAAGAAGATCGCCGAGATCGCCCCGCAGGCCGAGCTTGTCCACTCCGTCTACGGGGTCGGCTACAAATTCGAAAAGAAATAAGCCCCGCCCCATTTCCACCCATCCCCCGATATTTATGCCGAGAGGTTTGGCGTAACCGTTTGCATGGGTTACAATAACGCGATGAATCCATATGTTGTTCAGGGAAACGGCCGCAGCTGACCATACCGCAAGCAGCGGCCATCCC
>JAOUHH010000154.1 GCA_029865195.1 Desulfobulbaceae bacterium | reverse complement strand
GTCCGGATCACCGATGGCATTTATTTGAACGGCGGGCTGGTTGGCAAGAGCATTTTCAGCATGTACACACTTTTGGCCCGGATCGCTGTCGGGCCGGTTTTACAGTCCTTCCTCTGCCAGTTTGCTGATCAACTCACGTTGCTCGTCGGTCAATATTTTCGGCACCTCGATCTCGATCTTGACCAAGAGGTCGCCGCGCTCGCCCTTGGGTGAGGTCGGCAACCCCTTGCCCTTGAGGCGCAGTTTGGCGTCTGACTGGGTGCCCGGCGCCACCTTGACGTTCAACTTCTTGCCGCCCAGGGTGGGAACCTCGATGGTGGTCCCGAGGATGGCGCCGCTGAACGGGATTTGTCGCCGGATGACGAGATTGGCGCCATCGCGGTTGAAAAGCGGGTGGGGCTGCATGAGAATCCGCAGGAACAGGTCGCCGGCTGGGCCGCCCATGGGCGACGGTTCGCCGTGCCCGCTGACCCTGAGTTTTTTCCCTTCTTCAATGCCGGCCGGCACCTTGATCGACACCTTCTCGATCTTGCCGGTGTGCCGCATGGCGATGGTTTTCTCCGCGCCGGTGAGGACCTCTTCCAGGCTGACGGCAAGGTCCATGGTGAGGTCGTTGCCTTTTGCCGGCCGCTGGCTGTGACACGAGCCGCCGCACCCGCCGCCGAAGGGTTGCTGGCCGCCCTGCCGTGAGAAGAACTCAAAGGGGTTGCCGCCACCACCACTGCGGAAGGTTGTCCTTCCGCCCCCCATGCCACCGAGGTTGAAGCCGAATTCGCGGAGGATATCGTTCAGGTTGGAGCCACGGAAGATGTCTTCCTGGCTGAATCGCTGCTGGAAGCCAGCGGAGCCGTAGGTGTCGTACTGTTGGCGTTTCTCGGGATCGGAGAGGACGGCATACGCCTCGCTGATCTTCTTGAATTGCTCTTCCGCCTGTTTGTTGTCGGGGTTCCGGTCCGGATGATACTTGAGGGCGAGCTTCCGGTAGGCTTTCTTGATCTCGTCCGCCGAGGCGCTTTTGGCAACGCCGAGTAACTTGTAGTAGTCCATTGCGTCTTTCTTGTAGGTAGAATGCGGGCGCTGTGGCGATAGGCCAGGGCGCGCCGAGGTTTTGGGTCAGGGCTCGTGTGCCGTATGCAAATGGGGCCGGCATCGAAGCCGCCGGCGGGGCGGTACTGTTGGACATCACTAGTATAAGTACGGTGGCCGGGTTAAGCAAGGCGGGAAAATCATCGAGTGAGGCCAGTCGGGTGGCGTTTGGAAATCGGCGGGCAAGATGGCTGGCGCCTTTTCTTTCGCTTGACGCATGTTTGCCTTTGCACCTACCTTGTTGATGTATGAAATTGCGGGAGGGGTGCGGTGTTGGCGGCTCCCCATCGATCAAAGCAAAGGTTGCGGGAGGATTGGTGATGGAGAAGGTGATGGAACAGATGTGGGCGCTGGGTTCCCTGTACGCCATAAAGATTGTCGCCGCTTTGGCGATATTCGTTATCGGCCGCTGGCTGGCCCGGCATCTCACCGAATTCTTGGTCAAGGCCCTGCAGGCGCGGAACGTTGAGACTACCTTTGTCGGCTTTCTGCGCAATATCGCCTATTACGCGATGATGGTGGCGGTGATTGTGGCCGCCGTCAATCAGATCGGGGTGAATATTGCATCCTTTCTGGCGGTCCTCGGCGCCGCAGGTCTTGCCGTCGGTTTGGCGCTCAAGGATTCGCTTGCCAATTTCGCCTCCGGGGTGATGCTGGTCCTCTTCCGGCCGTTCAAGGTGGGGGATTTCGTTTCCGTAAGCGGCAGCAGCGGCACGGTGCAGGAGATTTCCATCTTCAACACCGAACTGGCCACCCCCGACAACCAGAAGGTGATCATCCCCAACAGTTCGATTATGGGCAACGTCATCACCAACGTCACCGCCAATCCGGTCCGCCGCATCGATCTGGTGGTCGGGATTGCCTACGAGGATGATATGAGCCGGGCCAAGGAGGTGCTCAGGGCGATCATTGCCGCCGAGTCTCGTATTCTGCCGGACCCGGAACCCTTCATCGCCGTTTCCGAACTGGGGGAGAGCAGTGTCAATCTGGTGGTTCGCCCCTGGGTGAAAACAGGCGATTACTGGAATGTCCGCTGCGATCTCACCGAGCGGATCAAGCAGGAATTCGACCGGGCGGGGCTGCACATCCCCTTCCCGCAGCGGGATGTGCATCTGTGCATGCCCGAGGGCGTGACGCACGTTTTTCCGCCGCAATGATCCGGTCCGGCCGTCAAGCCACGGTTGGCTTGAGCGCAGGAAGCGCAGGGTCGGTATGTGGGGGCGAGTAAAAAGGGGGGGCTGCCTATTTCTTGGCGCCCCGGTGGTAGCCGACAACGGTCTCCGCCAGCGTCTTGGTTTGAAACGGCTTGACGATGTATCCCTGGATGCCGAGTTTGGCGCAGGCGATGATCTCTTTTTTGTCCGAGACGGCGGTGGCCATGATCACCGAGGTAGTTTTGTCCTTGAGGGTGATGCGGAGTGTTTCCAGGGTCCGGTAGCCGTTCATCTCCGGCATCATGATGTCGAGGATGATGATGTCCGGTTGCCAGGATTTGTAGGCGGTGAGGGCGTCTTCGCCATTCTTGACGAGTCGGATTTCGTATTTCTCTTCACGAAAAGCGATCTGGTAGAGCTGGCAAGTGACATCTTCGTCTTCGGCGATGAGGATTTTCAGTTTCGTCATGGGTCGCGGTGTTGGTATGGGGGGAAGCGGCAACGGTACGCAGGCGCCCGGCCTTTGTTGCCGTTGCCGCTAGCTCGGAACAGGAAAAATCAGAAAGGGACGTCGTCGCCCATGGTCGGTTCTGGCCAGGGCGGTTCATCGTGACCCATGCTGCCGCCGCCGGAGCCGCCGCCTTCGCCCCTGGCGCTCAGCATCTTCATCTCACGGGCGACTATCTCGGTGGTGTAGCGGTCGTTGCCGTCACGGTCCTGCCATTTGCGGGTCTGCAGGCGGCCCTCGACGTACACCTTGCTGCCCTTGGCGAGGTATTCGCCGCAGATCTCACCCAGCCTGCCGAAAGCTACGATCCGGTGCCATTCGGTCTGTTCTTCTTTGCTGCCGTCCTGCTTCTTCCATGTCTCGGTAGTGGCGATACGAAAATTGGCCACCGCCTTGCCGTTTTGGGAGTAGCGAACTTCCGGGTCGGCGCCCAGGTTGCCGATTAAAATAACCTTGTTGATCATCGTTTCTCCTTCACATTGAATCTCTGTACCTTCTCGCTGTTGGTGTCGGCCAAGGTGAGCGCGACCTGATCAAAATACCGGGAATTTTCTTTTCATGCACGTAACTTCTTGCCGACTTTTCTCAGGAGCGGTTGTGCATGATCGCGGCCCGGTTGTGGATGGCGGCGAGGCCGCCTTTTTCCCCGGGAATAGCCGAAAATATCACGCCAGATTTTGTCCGATACCATGCCGTAGTGTATGGCGGTGGTGGTCCGTCGCCCTATGTCGCAGTTCGTTGTGGAGATGGCGAGACAGTGCTACCCGCAGTTTCGGAAGGGTTGGAATGTGTTGTCCAGGCCGAGGAGGAATTCCTCGGCCTGGACAACGTGAGTTGGGAAAGCGGCCGGTCGTGAACACGAGTGGCCGGGCAGGGCTTAGAGAAGCTTCCACGGTTTCTGGCGAGCAGCGGGAGGGTTTGCCTGGCTCAGCCGGATTCTGGCGTTTGGCTTCTGAACTGCTGCCATTTGCTCATCACCACCGATCCCACCGCCGCGACCAACCCGAAGGAAAAGACGCTGATCACCCGCGCCAGGCCATGGTCCTTGAACAGGTCGTGACCGAAGACCTTGATGGCGCCCAGGAAGGTTACCACCACCGCGGCGATGATCAGATCGCTGTTCTTGCGGCGCAGGCCGTCGAGCATCAGGATGATGGCGCCGAGGTTGATCAGGACCGAGCGGGAGCTTGAGAAGGCGTCCGGGCTTGCTGCAATGCCAACCGTGGTGAGCAGGATGGCGATGCCGATCTGCAGGGAATAATAGGTGCTGAGAAGCGAGGTGATCAGGAGAATGGTGCCGCTCCGGTTGCTGGGGTCGAATTTGGGGAAGATGCCGGCGGTGCAGGAGACGGGATTCTGTTGGCTCCAGCGGAATTGCAGGCCGCTGACGATTGCCAGGAAGGCGGTGACGAACATGGCGGTTTCGCGATGTGGGCCGTCGACGGTGAACATTCCGGAAAGGCCGCCCAGCATGCAGGCGGACGCCTGGAGGAGATAGGAGAGCATGCGGATGCCGCCGATTTCGCAGACGCCGGAAAGCCGAACCAGGGCATAGGCCATCAGCGACCAGATCGGCAGGGCGGTCAACAGGCTGCCGGTCAGTGCCGGCAGGATCATCGCCAGGAGGATGCCGCCGGCGCAGGTGAAGGCGCAGATGCCGCCGCTGTGGTTTTCACGGCGGTACATCCGGTAGGCGACGGCCAGGTGGATGGCGGCAAGGGTGAAGCCGAACATGCCCAGCAAGGGGAGTCTGTGCTCCTGCCATGCCGCGATCACCCCCCAGGCCGAGCCGAAGATCAACAGCACATTGGCGGTGGGCACGAACAGCTCGAAGAGGCTCGGCCACTGTTTCCGTTCCATGGCGATGGCGGGAGCGGCCATGAAGGTGATGCTGTAGAGGAAGGCGGTGGGGAGAAACCAGAGCAGTGAGAGCGCCTCCGGCACCGCTTGATGACGGGTCAGCGGCACCTTCAGCTTACTGGTCCAGAGGATCCAGAGCAGGGCGGTCACAAAATAGATCAGCCAGCGGGACCAGCCGCTGTCGGGCTGCTTGGCGGCGGTGATGGCGGCTGCGATGTTGGCGGCGAGGAGCAGGAGCAACAGGGCCGGGAAGCAGGGGTTGGGAAAGTCGATGGCGGTGGCGGCAAGGCTGCCACCGATCAGGCCGATGCAGGTAAGCCCTGGGAAATCGTAGCGGACGCCGATGATGGCCAGCAGCAGGATCGACATGCCCAGCATCAGGTAGGCGGTGGTGGCGGAGATGGAGGCGAAGTGGGCCTGGGTTTCGAGGACGACGCTGAACAGCAGGAAGGCGCCGCAGACAGGAAAAACCGGTGCCAGGCGGTTGTTTCTGGCCATCAACCTGCCGCCGAAGATGATCAGGCCGAGGGCATAGGCGATGCCGATGAAGGAGCCGAGTTGCAGGTTTATCACCCCGCTGTCGGTGAGCACCCTAAGCATCAGGGCGATAACCATCAGGAAACAGATGGAGGCGACCCGCGGCAAAACCGTTGAGGTGCCGATCCAACTCCAGAAACCCTCTTCATCCATCATCATCGGCGGGGGCGGGACTTCGTTTTTCTGTTTGGTCGCCGCGGTGATCATGGGAAGGGCTTCAATCGCCGCAACTCGGGCGGCAAGCACGTCCAGCCGCTCTTCTATCTCGTCCATTGTTCGCGTCCGGGAGAGGGATTCATTCTGTTCGGGGTTGGTGTTTCCTGTCATTCTTTATGACCTCAACTGGGGTGTCGGTGACAGTCCGCTTGTGGTGGCGGGGTATCAAATTCAGGAGCATAAAATAGGCCAGAAGAAAAATATATGCAAACTATTATTGTAGGGTTTACATAGACCCTCTGGTTGTGGTAATAACTGGTGCGTTTGGATGTCCAGGTTTAATTAAAAAATTAAATTAAAACAATGCAATGTGCCATTTTGCTGCAAGTTGCAATTGGCAGCAAAATGGGTGGGTATTTTGTGTATTGGCGGCCCCGGTGTGACATCCACACAACCGGGGCTAGTTGTTCAGAAATAAACCTAAGGAGAAGGCGGTGAAAAACCACGTATTAAGACCACTTTGGGTCGTGATCGCCCTTATCGTCACGGTGTTGCTGGTAAGGAAGGTGATGGTCCCGGCCGATTTCGGCGTGCACGGCAGAAACTTTACCTATGGTTTCCATCGATTGGGCGCCATTGACGACTGGAAGGCCTTTCCGGTCAAGTATCGCGGCCGTGAGGTGTGTGCCGAGTGTCATGAGGACAAGAGTGCGGAGAATGCATCAGGCAAGCATCGCATCATTCAATGTGAGAACTGTCATGGCCCGGTTATGAATCACCCGGAGAACCCGGAGGTGCTGCCCATCGATCGGAGCCGGGCCCTCTGTCTGCGTTGTCATACCTCGCTGCCCTATCCCACCAGCAAACGTGGGAAACTGCCGGCCATTGATCCCAACGATCACAATCCGGACGCGGTTTGCAGTGAATGTCATAATCCCCATAACCCAGATCTATAAGGAGTGGTGATGAGTTGTTCGCGAAGGAATTTTTTAAAGACAGCCCTCAGCGGCTCCATTGCCGCTTCGTTGCCGTTGGCAATGTTTCGTTTTCTCAGCCCGGCCCAGGTGCAGGCCGCGACCGAGAGTAAATCCGATACCCGTTGGGCCTTTCTGGTCGACACCACCAAGTGCGTCGGTTGCGGTTTCTGCGTCAAGGCCTGCAAGCTTGAGAACGAGGTTCCCTACGACGCCCCGGTCACCAGGACCTGGGTGGAGCGTTACGTGGTGACCAAGGACGGCAAGACCCACATCGACTCCCCCAAGGGCGGGCGTGACGGGTTTGTCGCCCGGCACGAGGATGAGGATCCCAATGCCGAGATCACCAAGGCGTTTTTTGTCCCCAAGCTCTGTAATCAGTGCCAAAATCCTGCCTGCGTCCAGGTTTGCCCGGTGGGCGCGACCTTCCAGACCGGTGACGGGGTGGTGCTGGTGGATCGTACCTGGTGCATCGGCTGCGGGTACTGCGTCATGGCTTGTCCTTACGGCGTCCGCTTCTTCCATCCGGAGCACAAGGTGGCCGAGAAATGCACCTTCTGTTATCACCGGATCAGCAAGGGTATGAAAACCGCCTGTGTGCAGGCATGT
>JAOUHH010000005.1 GCA_029865195.1 Desulfobulbaceae bacterium | reverse complement strand
CGGAAACCATCAACCGGCAGCCGGTGCAGTCGGTGGTGAGCGCGACAACGGTCATCGACGCCGATCTCTCCGCCCGGGTGCAGGCGGAGTCGGTGGTCGAGGCGCTGGTGCTGAAAGCGAAACAGCGTCGGGGAGAGGAGGCGCCATGCCCATCCCTGCCGCCCAAGTGTGATTCCTTTTCCGATATCAGTAAATGAGGCCACCCCTTACCGGGCTGTTCCGTTTGGGGGCCGCCCGGTTATCCCTTAAGTTCATCATCCATCGTGTCCCGCTATGAATTCATTGCTCTCCTTTATCGTGCTGCTCGGTCTGCTCATCTTTGTCCATGAGTTGGGTCATTTTCTGTTCGCCAAGCTGTTCGGCGTCAAGGTGCTCAAGTTTTCCCTGGGGTTTGGCCCCAAGATTTTCGGCCGGCAGCGCGGCGAGACGGAATACCTGATCAGCGCCTTTCCGCTGGGGGGCTACGTGAAGATGCTTGGCGAGCAGCCCGAGGATGAGGTTGCCGCCGAGGACAAGGCGCGTTCCTTCTCCGCCAAGCCGGTCTGGCAGCGGATGATCGTGGTGGCCGCCGGGCCGCTGTTCAATCTGTTCTTTGCGGTGCTGTTGTTCTGGACCATATTTGCGGTGGCGGGATTGCCCGATCTGGTGCCGGGCACCACCATCGGCGATGTATCGCCGGATTCGCCAGCCGCGGCCGCCGGCCTGCAGGCCGGAGACACCATTGTCGCCATCGACGGCACCCCCACCCTGAAATGGGAGGATGTTTCGGCGATGGTTGCTGCCTGCGAGGGGCGGCAACTTGCCTTGACGATCGATCGTGGCGGCAAAACCCTGGAACTGGTCGGGCAGCCGACGACCCAGCCGACACGCAACATCTTCGGCGAGGTGGTGGGCGAGCGCTACCTCCTCGGGATTTCCCGCCTCGATCATCTGGTCTACCGGAAGATCGGCCTTGGCGAGGCCTTTGTCGCGGGATGCAGCCAGACCTGGACCTTCATCTATCTGACCATCATGGGCATCGTCAAGATCATCCAGAGCGTGGTGCCCGCCTCCGAGTTGGGGGGGCCGATCCGCATCGCCCAGTTGGCCGGGGAGCGGTTGCAGGCCGGGATGCTGCACTGGCTGCACTTCATGGGCCTTCTCAGCATTAACCTGGGCGTGTTGAATCTGTTGCCGATCCCGATTCTCGACGGCGGCCATCTGGTTTTCTACAGCCTCGAGGCGGTGCGGCGGAAGCCCCTCTCCCTTTCCGCCCAGGAAATCTGGCAGCGTTTCGGCCTGATCCTGCTCGGAACCCTGATGATCTTTGTGTTTTATAACGACATCGCCAGACTCTTTGGGATGGGCGGCTGAAATGGCGCGCCATGGCGAAATGCTTGCCCCGAAGACGCCGCTGCTCCTTGCCATCGAAACCACCGGCCTGTGCGGCAGCGTCGCCCTGGTGGCCGACGGCTGCTGTGTCGGCGAGTTTTCCCTGCAGACCAAGGTGACCCATTCGCGCCGGTTGTTGAGCGCCATCGACTATCTGCTGGCGCAGGCCGAATGCGACTGGGATGTGATCTGCGGCATTGCGGTGAGCCTGGGGCCGGGAAGTTTTACCGGCATCCGCATCGGCCTCAGTACCGCCAAGGGTCTCGCCATGGCCACCGGCAAGCCCCTGATCGGTGTCTCCACCCTGGATGCCCTCGCAGGGCAGTTTGCCTATCTGGACAAACCCCTGTGCGTGATACTCGATGCCCGCAAGAAGGAGGTCTATGCCGCCTTCTATCAATGCCTTGGCGACGGCACGGTCAAACGCACCAGCGACAACCTGGTCCTGCCTCCGGCACAGCTGGCAGCGGCCATTGCCGTGCCGACGGTGCTGGCCGGGGACGGGGCCGTGCTGTATCGTGATTTGTTCGCGGCGGCGGTTGCCGGTAACGCCTTGCTGGTCGATGGCGGCTGTTGTTTCCCCCGCGCCGCCGCGGTCGGCAAAACGGCTTGGCCCTGTTGGCGACGCCAGGAATACCTGGACCCCGCCCTAGCTGCCCCTCTCTATATCCGTGCGTCCGACGCGGAGTTGCACCTTTCCTCCCCATCCGCGTAATTGCTTAAAATCTTTGTATCGGTGACCTGTTTTTTGTTGAAATAAAGGTTATCCTTTATTTTCTCCTTGAAAAGGTCAGGGTGAGATATTAGTAGTTACTGAGTTTAAGTAAATTCTTCAATGGTTGCCAGTTGATGCATTGTTTTGTTATGTTTGGTTGGCGGTTTGCATCGATTTGCAATGGAATTGCTGGCGTATGTTGAATATCAAAAGAAAGACGACCCTCATCGTCATGTCCATCATCGTTGGCCTCAGTGCCGTGCATGCCGGTTCGGCGATTTATTGGAGCCACCGCAGTGCGGTGGAGGAGCAGGCCGAACAGCGGCTTCAGTTTGAGCGGAGCTACGAGCAGATTGCCTCCAGGCTCGACAACTATCTCTCGAAGCGGGTGAATGGGCTGCTTGTCCAGGATGACATTCTGAAAGCCTTTCGGGACCGTGACCGGAATAAACTCTATTCGCTCACCGAGAAAAAATTCGAGGTGATCAGAAAAGAACTCCCAGGGTATCCCATCCTGCATTTTCATACCCCCGACCACAAGAGTTTCCTGCGGGTGCACAAGCCGAATTTTTTTGACGATGAACTTAAAGCTTTGCGACCCATGGTTACCAAGGTTATCCATACCCGCAAGGAGGAAAAGGGATTCGAGGTCGGTAAGTTTGCGATCATTTATCGGGTGGTGCGGCCGGTTTTTTACGAGGGTGAATTCCTCGGGGTTCTGGAGATAGGCGGGGATATCGGTTTTGTGATGAACGAGTTGCGCTTGTTGTTCGGCCTGCCGAGCGCCTTTTATGCCACGCCCGAATCGCTTGCCACGTACAAGTTGGGTAAGGAGTTCAAACAGGTAAGCGGCCGGCTGTTGTATTCAACCAACAATGAACCGCTCTTTAATGAGATCGAACAGATCAATTTTAAAAATGGCGGCAAGCAGGAGATCGACGGTAAGCAGTTTGCGCTTCTGGTCTCCGACCCGATTGTCGATACCAACGGTAGATTGCTAGGCAATATCGTTTCCCTGCATGACCTCAGCCGGATGAATGCCTTGCAACGCAAGAGCATCGTGCAAACCATGGTCATGACGGTTTTCCTGCTTCTTCTGGTGAGCGTTGTTCTGGAGAAAAGTTTCGGGCGGATGGTGGCGGATCTTGAAGCAAGCAACCGATTGGCGATGAAGGCGGAGAAGGCCAAGGGCGAATTTCTCGCCAATATGAGCCATGAGATCCGGACGCCGATGAATGCCATTGTCGGCATGACAAGACTCGCGCTCAAGACCCCTCTCGACGAGCGGCAGCAGTACCTGATCGGCTCCGTCAAGACCGCCTCGGACAGCCTGCTCGGTCTGCTGAACGACATCCTTGATCTCTCAAAGATTGAGGCGGGTCAGCTGCAGCTCGACAAGCATGTTTTCGCCATCTCTTCCCTCCTCGATTCGGTGCGGTCGATGCTGACGATTGCCGCCGTTGACAAGAATCTAGAACTGCGGGTGGCGGACGAGTTTGGGGATTTACCTGAATTTGTCGAGGGCGATGAGTTGCGGCTGCGGCAGATTCTGGTCAATCTGGTCAGCAACGCGATCAAGTTCACCCCTCGCGGCAGCGTTGAGGTCAAGGTGGGGCGGGAATCCGCGGATCTCGGTGCCGGAATGGTTTTGGCGCGGTTCAGCGTTATGGATACCGGCATCGGCATCCCTCTTGAGCATCAGGATGCCATCTTTACCATCTTCCGGCAGGGTGACAGTTCAACCGCTCGCCAGTTCGGCGGCACCGGCTTAGGTCTTGCCATCTGCAAGCAGCTGGTGGAGGTGATGGGGGGCCGCATCTGGCTTGAGAGTGAGCCGGGCAAAGGCGCAAGCTTTCATTTCAGTGTGCCGCTGGCGGTGGCTAAGAAGATCGATCAGGAGCGACAGGAAAAATTGTTCGACGTAGGTGTTCGGCAGCTGCGAATCCTGCTGGTCGAGGACAATATGGCCAACCGCGAATTGGCACGGATGGTTCTCGAGGAGGCAGGGCATGCGGTGGCGACCGCCGTCGACGGCCTCGACGCCCTGCGGGTGGTGGCCGAGCAGGATATTGACGCCGTGCTGATGGATGTGCAGATGCCGGTCATGGACGGCTATGCGGCCTGCGGCATCATCAGGGATTGCGAACAGGGGAAAGAGGTCGGGGACGTGCACCCCGATTTGGTGAATAGATTAACCGATCGTCTCCGCGGCGGCCATCTGGCTATCATCGCGATGACCGCCAACGCCATGCAGGGTGATAAGGAAAAATGCCTGCAGGCAGGCATGGACGATTACCTGACCAAGCCATTTCTGCCCGATCAGGTTGCGGCCGCTCTTCGGCAGGCCGGCAACGCGGGCATCATTCCTTCCTAAAGTCCGAATTCGGCCATCAGGTCGTCAACCAGATTCTGCTTGAGCGGGGTCTCGTCACCGGGTTGCGCCATCTCACGCAGCAGGTCCGTCTTCTTTTGGATATTCTCCGGCGAGGTGTCGCGGTTGATGTTGAGCACCACCAGCGCCTCAAGCAGCCATGTCCGAATCTGGTTGAGTTCCCGGATCAGTTTTTCCATGTTTTGACGGGCCGCGTCCTGATAAGACTGCGAGGCGATGATGTCGTAAGCGGCTGCCTTCATCTTGTTGAGGGTGGTTTCCAGCGTGTCGTCGTCGGCCGTGGCCGGGAGGCGGGTCTCCAACACCGCCAGCAGGTCAATCAACTTGTCCGCCTTGTCGAGCACGACATCGGTTGACTGCGCCATCAGGTCGACAACGTTGCGGGCCTGATCCACGGCGGTAGGCGCATACTGTCCCGCCGAGGTCAACGGCGCCTCTACCGTTTTCAGGTTCGTCATCATGGCGTTGATCTTCTGCGCCAGGGTCGAAAGCAATCCTTCCGTGTCGATGGTCAGTTTCTGGTGACTGAAGTCGCCACGCAGTATCGCCTCGGTGATCTCGACCAGGGAGGCGATATTCTTGTCCATGTTGGCGGGTGACTGTGGCATCGGGTCGGCTCGGAAACAGGGTGCTGATTGCCGGCTAAAGGCAAGGCGGATGTTGCATCGTTTGTCGGACAGGTTAGCAGAAAAGCGGGTAATTACAATGAAAACTTTTTGTCGTTGCCCTTGTCGGCAGGGGGCGGAATGGGCTTGGTGCGGCGTCGATCAGGGTATTGTTGATAGTATTTTTCTTTCTCGATATACATCCGCCGATCCGCCTCCTTGATGATCTCCTCGGGGGCGAATTCATCGGTTCCCGCGCAACCAAGGCTTATTTCCAGCGGGAATTTTACGCCATCGGCAAAGGTGACCAGCGTTCCTTGGATCATGGTGTCGGCGAGGCGGCGGATGAAGGCGGCGGCGCCATCGCTGCCGGTGTTGGTCAAGAGGATCAGGAATTCGTCGCCGCCGGTGCGCGCCACTACATCGCCGTTACGGACGGCCTGGCTGAGGAGGGCGCTGGCGGTGACGATCAGCGAGTCGCCTGCCTCATGGCCGTAAAGGTCGTTGGCGTGTTTGAGGCGGTTGATGTCCGCCACCACCACCGCGTGATGGAGGTGGAGTTTCTTGAATTTTTCCTGTTCCATTTCCAGGACGCGGTGAAAGTAGCCGCGGTTGTAGATGCCGGTGAGGGGATCGGTGTTGGCCTTTTCTTCAAGCTTCATGGTCAACAGTCGGTTATGGATGCAGGCGCCGAGCGGTTCGGTGAAGAGCTTGATGTTTTCCTCATGTTCGCCGTCGACGTCCTTGAGGGCGAGCAGGCCTACCCGGCCGCCGTCGGTGCCGAGGAGGGATATCTGGCGGCATTGCGGCCAGGGCATGGCTTCCTGCGGGATGGCGTTGAGGCGGTCGGTCTGCATGTCGCGGGAAAGATAGGCCCTGATCAGGGCGGTGATCTCCGCTTCGCCGATCCCCTGCTGCACATGGCAGAGGATGTTGCCGGGCCGGATGTCGTTGACCACGATAACCCCTGCGTCGGCATGGATCACCGGCAGAAAGAGTCTTAGAAAGAAATCCACCACATTGCTGAGGCTTGTTTCCTGCTGGATGTAGGTGCCGAAGCTGGCCAGCCCGCTCAGGATTTCGTTCTGGCGGGTGATGTTTTCCTGCTGCTCCCGGATCTGTTCCACCAGTCTGATCTGCCGGGTGGTGTCGCGGAAGAGGAGCAGGCCGCCGTCTTCGGTGGGTGATTTGGAGATGGTTTCGGTAAAGTAGAAGCCGCCGACGGTGTGGCTCTTGATGTGTTCGGTAACGGCGCCGAAGCCCTCCTGGGCCGGGCAATCCGCGCACGGGGCGGTGCGGCCGACCAGGTGGAAACAGCGTTGCGCCTTGGCGCTGGTCGGGAAGGCGTCGGCGGCCTTGTTCTGCTTGAGGATGAAAAAGGATTCGTCCACGGAGAGCACCGCCTCGGGGATGTGGTCGATCATCTGCTCAAGATGGCCGAGGGTCGCCAGCACTTCCCGTTGCCGCCGGTCCTGCATCACCAGTTTGGCCTGTTGTTCCTTGTTTGCCAGATCGATTGCCCGTAACAGCTTGATTTCCCGATTGACATCGTAAAGGGTCAGGAGGTGATACCCTTCCCACCATGCACATTGATACTTGAGAAAGTTGGAGTTGTCGTCATGAAGTATGGTTGCCGAGCGGATATCGGGCGCGGAATCGATGCCAGGCTGCATCGCGCAGTCGTCGCACGGGGAGTCGCTTTGGTGCAGAAGGGTGTGACAGGTAAGCTGTGGGTTGTCGAGGGCGCTGCCAAGCAGAGCGACAGCCGCCTTGTTGCAGATGGCGATACGGTGGTCGACCGGTGAAATCAGAAGGGCCGGGGCGGGCAGGGAGGCAAAGAGTTGTGCCGAGGCCGGGGTGAGTTGTGGGTTGGTCGCGCTCTC
Source organism: Desulfobulbaceae bacterium (assembly GCA_029865195.1). Classification (GTDB taxonomy): domain Bacteria; phylum Desulfobacterota; class Desulfobulbia; order Desulfobulbales; family UBA5123; genus UBA5123. Next base: position 22,062 of record JAOUHH010000005.1, on the reverse strand, counting down.
TTGCACGGTACGGTCTCTTGCGTGTAGGGGGCTTGATGCGTGGTCTGCCCAGTTAAGCGGTGGTGCCGATTCGGCAGATGGCCGGTGTGTTGCGGCAGGCGCTTTCGGTTCACCGGTATGACATTCCGGTGCTAATAAGTACAGGGCGGCGACATGTTAGTCAATGCTTAAAATACCTGCGAGGCAGCAGAGACGAACTGAGCCTGGTCTCGGTTCGCGGCGGCGTTTGTAGCGGCTACCCCTGGCGCTTCGCAGATCATGACTGACGGAGCAGTTCCTGCCATTTGTTCTCGAGTCTTTTGGCCGAAACCGGGAGCGCGGTTTTTATCTCCGGGGCGAACAGCGAGACCTTGAATTCCTCAAGCATCCGGCGATATTCGGCCTCCATGAGTCGCCGATCCGGACTTGTGCGTTTGTCCTGCGGCAGCAGGGCGAGCCTCTCCAAAAAGGGGGCCACCTGGGCCGCTTTTGTGGCATCCTTGGCCGGGTCGACATGGGCGCGCTCCATTCTGATCCTGAGCGCCCTGAAGTACCGTTCGGCACCGGCCAGATAGGTTTCAGTGGCTTCGTTCAGGAAATCCGGCGGCAGGATCATCTCGGCCTGTTGCCGGAATGCGTCGAACCGGCCGTTGTCTTTCGCGCTGGCCCCCTTTGCCCGGTAGCTGCGGAGCATGTCGAGGGTTTCCCGCCGCGCGATCAGGATCGCGAGCACCATCTCCACCCGCGCCTTGGCGGCGGGATACAGGCCTTGCCGGCGGATTTCCTCGACCTTGGCAGTGAAATCCGCCAGGGGCGGGATGCGACCGTCTCGGCAGTCGAAAACGGATTCCAGGGCAAAGGAGAAGAGTTGCTCGTTGATGCTTTCCTGGGAACCGAGACCTTCATAGAGCTGCCATTGGCGGTGTGGCAGGGTGAGGTCCTTCTTGGCTGCCTTGAGCTGTCTGGCAAACTGCAGTTGATAGAGGAGGCACAACCCCTGGCGGGTGAGGCGGCGGCTTTCGGATTCGCTGGTGGTCAGGGTAATGGCGACCTTCCCGGTGCCGTCCGGGATGATGGCCGGATAGGCGAAGCCGCACAACTGCCCGTCCCGACCCGACATGGCGATGCGGTCCGGCAGATCGGCGAAATCCCAGGTGGTGATCCCCTGCCGTTGCCATTTCCGTTGCAGGGCGGCCAGTTCGTCGCTGGCCCTGGCCAGGGAGGGAGGGACGATGAGATCGGTGAATGCGCGGCAGCTGGCCAGCGTTTTGCCGGCCGGATCGACGAGCAGGTAGCGTATCTTGAGATGATCGGGGATGCTGTCCGGTTGCCATTCCAATCGGTCGATCTTGAGCCGGAATCGCTTCCAGATCGCCTCTTCCAGCGCCCCGTAAAAGGAACCGCTCGGGGAGGGGAGATCCTTGACGAGGAGTTCGGCGGTTTGGGGAACCGGGATCAGCTTCTTGCGCAGGCTTTTGGGCAGGGTTTTGAGCAGTACGGTGACCTTGTCGAGCAACAGACCCGGCACCAGCCATTCGAAGGCATCCGGGTGGATGTCGGCGAGCAGGTGCACGGGGATGGTGACGGTGACCCCGTCGTCCTCGGCGCCGGGGGCGAAGGTGTAGGAAAGCGGCAGGGTCAGTTCGCCGCAGGCGATGGTGGTTGGAAATTCCTCCAGGGTGTCGCCGGCCACGGCTTGGCGGAGAATGTCTTCCCGCTGCATCCTGAGGCAGCTGTCGTCCCGTTTGCCCTTGATGAAACGATTGAGGCTGGCCTGGTCGACGACCTCGGCGGCCAGCCGTTCTTCGTAAAAGCGGAACAGGGTCTGATCATCGACCAGGATGTCCCGCTGCCGGACCCGGTCCTCCATGTCCAGCAGGTCTTTCACCAGTTGCCGGTTGTGATCCAGGAAGGGGTAGCTGCCGTTCAGCTCGCCCTCGATCAGGGCGGCCTGGATAAAGATTTCCCGGGCTTCCCCGGGCTTGATCCTGGCATAGTTGATCTTGCGGCCGTTGACGATGGTGAGGCCGAAGAGGGTGACCCGTTCACTGGCCGTCACCTGGCCGCGTTTCTTTTCCCAATGCGGGGCCGAATAGGTCGAACGGCAGAGATCGCCGGCCAGTGGTTCCAGCCATTCGGGGGCGATGGCGGCCACGGTGCGGGCAAAGAGCTTCGAGGTTTCCACCAGTTCCGCGGCCATGATCCACTGGCCGCCCTTGTTGAACTGGCTGGAGCCGGGGAAGATCATCAACTCCTTGCCGCCGCCCCCCAGGTAGATGTTCTTGGCCTTCCGGAAACCGATATTGCGGAGGTTGCCGCTCAGGATGGAGCGGTGGATGGCGTCGTCGCTCGCGGCAACGGCATTGATGAGGAAGTTTTTCTCCTCGGCGAGGATGGCGTGGATTTGGTCGTGGATGTCACGCCATTCCCGCATCCGTTGGTAGGAGAGGTAATGGCTCTGGCAGAATTTTCGCATCCGGCCGCTGCTCTGGACCTTGGCCTGGGTTTGCTGGAAGAGGTCCCAGAGGGCGAGCAGGGAGAGGAAATCGGATTTGCCGGTGTCAAAGCGGGCGTGCGCCTTGTCCGCCTCCGCTTCCTTGTCGGCCGGCCGTACCCGTGGGTCCTGGATGCTCAGGGCGGCGGCAATCACCGTTATCTCGCGCAGGGCGTTCTGCTCGCCGGCCTCGATGATCATCCGGGCGATGCGCGGGTCAAGCGGCAGTCGTGCCATGATCCGGCCGCGGTTGGTGAGCTTGTGGTGTTCGGTGAGGGCGCCCAGTTCGTGGAGCTGGGCGTACCCGTCGCGAATGGCCCGCGGCGACGGTGGATCGATGAAGGGGAAGGTCGCCGGGTTGCCGAGCTTGAGGGCGGTCATCCGCAGGATCACCTCGGCCAGGTTGGAACGGAGGATCTCCGGCCGGGTGTATTCCGGGCGGTTCAGGTAATCATCCTCCTGGTACAGCCGGATACAGACACCGGGGCCGACGCGCCCGCATCGCCCTTGGCGCTGGTCGGCGCTGGCGTGTGAAATTTTAGCCACCGGCATGGTGGTGGTCCGTGCCCGGACATTGTAGTTGGTGATGCGGGCCAGGCCGCTATCGATGACATAACGGATGCCGGGGACGGTCACCGAGGTTTCCGCAACGTTGGTGGCGACAACGATCTTGCCGCCGGCGTTTTGCTGAAAAACCCGGCGCTGGTCGGCGGCGGAGAGTCGACCGAACAGCGGCAGAATCGTGGTGGGCGAGGGCCAATGCGAGGGCTCGGGCGAACGGTTGCGGAAGAGCTCGGTGAGGTTGTCCACGGTTTCGCGGATATCGCGTTCCGTGGGCATGAAGATCAGGATGTCGCCGGGGCGTTCGCTGCGCCTGAGGTTCATCACCGCCTGGGTGGCCAGATCGATATGGCTTGCGTCGTCGTCTTCGCCGCTGGAGGGTGGCAGGTATCGGGTTTCGACTGGGTAGGTACGGCCTGCAACCTTGATGATGGGGGCGTTGTTAAAGTTTTTGGCGAATTTTTCCGTATCTATGGTGGCGGAGGTGATGATCACCTTCAGATCGTCGCGTTTGCCCAGCAGCCGTTTGAGGATGCCGAGGAGAAAATCGATGTTGAGGCTGCGTTCGTGGGCCTCGTCGACGATGATGGTGTCGTATCCGTGCAGCATCCGGTCATGCTGCGCCTCGGCAAGAAGGATGCCGTCGGTCATGAACTTGATGCGGGTAGATGGGCTGGTGCGGTCCTGGAAGCGGATTTTGTAGCCGATAACGGCCTTCCCGTCCGGCCCCAGTTCCTCGGCGACCCGTTCGGCGATGGACACGGCGGCGATCCGGCGGGGCTGGGTGCAGCCGATCAGCCCGTTGACGCCGCGGCCCGCCTCCAGGCACATCTTGGGGAGTTGGGTGGTTTTGCCGGAGCCGGTGTCACCGGCCACCACAACCACCGGATGGATTTGGATCGCCTTGATGATTTCTTCCCTGGCGTTGACAATGGGAAGCGCTTCCGGATAATTATATTTGTTGATCATTCTTGCTAACTTGGTAAGTTATATGAAATAATTGCTGACGAAAAGGCGGGGGATGGAGTAGAGTCTTTTCAAGCAAAAATAGATAGTAACAACTTTACCGGAAACGTCCAAGGCCTGAAATGACTCAGGATGTAATGGGGGCACGAGAGGGTCGGTTAACGGAATTGTAAACGGTTGCCTGTTCAGCTTATCCGTCTGTATTTGTTGCGGAAAGTTTAGTCGTCGTAAATGACCGGAGTCGGCCATCCGCAGGCCGGCCGAATGTCGGACGGGGTTTGACTTGTGAAGAATCGAGGGAATAAGGGGAGGAAAGGCATGGCGGATGAATTGGAAAATATTGAAACAGCCATCGAGGCGTCACAGAAGGCGGTAGTCTCCCGTGAAAAGGAGATCGGTGAGGATGCCGAACAGCCTCGCGGCCCGGTTGGTCTTGATATCGGCACCAGCCATATCATCATGGCCCAGAACAAGGGAAAGCAGATCCATACCGTCAAGCAGTTGAACGCCTTTTTCACCATCCCGTATTCGCAGTTCACCAAGAAGATACTGAAAGAGAACGAGATCACCTTCTTCGAGAAGAACGATCAGTTCTACATCCTTGGCTATTCGGCGCAGAATTTCGCCAACATGTTCAACACCAATACCCGCCGCACCATGGAGCGCGGGTTGTTGAGCGCCAAGGAGGATGAGGGTATCACCGTTCTGCAGGCGTTGATCAATACCCTCATCGCCAAGAACAAGAAAAACGGCGAAACCATCTGCTTCAGTATGCCGGGTGAACCCCTCGGCGGCACCAAGTCGGTGGTTTATCACGAGTCGATCATCAAGATGTACCTTGCCGGCCTCGGGTACAAGCCCATCTCCATCAACGAGGGGCTTGCCACCGTGATGTCGGAATTGGCCAACGATAATTTCACCGGCATCGGCATCAGCATGGGCGGCGGCATGTGCAACGTCTGTCTCGCCTACCTGTCCGTACCGGTTATCACCTACAGCATCCAGCGGGGCGGTGACTTCATCGACTCCATGGTCGGCAGCTCGGTTGGTGAGCCCGCCACCAAGATCAAGACCGTCAAGGAAGAGGATCTCGATCTCAACGTTGCTCCCAAAAACCGGGTTGAGACCGCGCTGCACATCTATTACGACGATCTGCTGCAGCATCTGTTGCAGAGCCTCTCCGAGGTTCTCCACTCATCCGACAAGATTCCCAAGATCGCCGAGCCGATTCCCATCGTCCTGAGCGGCGGCACGGTGATGCCCAACGGGTTCAAGCAGAAATTCGAGAAAACCCTGGCCAACATCCATCTGCCCATCAAGATTTCCGGCGTACGGCTTGCCAGCGATCCGTTGAATACAACGGCCAAGGGCGCGATGGTGATGGCGCTTTCCGAGGAGATGTAACGACAGGCTCTGATCGGTCGAGAGATTTACAAACAAGAAAGGCGACGCGGGGAACCGCGTCGCCTTTCTTGTTTGGAGCAGACTGCCGGGTATCTTGGATGGTCGCGGGAACCTACGGCTTGCCTGCCGGCGGGCGAGCTCTTTATGAGGGGAGTTTGTTTTTACGGGCGGCGGCAGCCTCGGCGTCTCGGCGGTGCGTCTGATACTGCTCGGGCTTCAGCAGTCGCATCCGTTGCTCACCGATTTTTTTCCCACGGTGCAGAAATTGAATCTGCCATTCGCCGAGGCGGTTTTGTTCGGGGGTGGGCAGGGTGTAGGCCGCCACCACCCGTTGCGTGGCGGTAATCTCATAGGTCGTTGAGGAGACCAGGGCGCCGTCCGGGGCCAGCCATCTCACCTCGACGGGGATTCGTTCCGAAGCCGGGATGAAGTTGACCGTGAAGAGGATGCCGAAGGTTGCCCCGCTCTTGGCCGGCATGGCGTTGCCACCTTCGGCGAACATCTGGTGTTTGAGGAGATTGGCCTCAACATCGCTGATCATGGTAAAGGTGTTGGTCAACTCCGATACATTGTTGAAAGCAGTCAGCACCAAACCGACCCGTTCGATTTCCATCCCCCAGATTTTGACCTCTTTTTTGGCGACAAAGGTCTTGCCGGCAGCGGCATCGCCTTTCTTCCCTGTTTTACTCTCCTGTCCACCATTAGCCCTGGCCGTCGCCATCTTGGGTATACCCTTGCTGCCGGCGATGTTTTTAGCCCGGTCAAGATTCTTGACGTTCTCCATGACCGCCCCGGAAAAATCCGCCTGGTCGAGATTGGCTCGGCTGAAGTTGGTTTCGGTGAGGTTCGCCCCGTTGAGCTTGGCGCCGGAAAGGTCGGCGTCGCTGAGATTGGCCCAGCGCAGGTCGGCGTCGCTGAGATTGGCGCGCGCCAGGCTGGCGTTGGTCAGATCGGCGTTGGTGAGATTGACGTTGCGCAGGTCGGCATGGGAGAGATTGGCGTTGGTGAGGTTGGCGTTGCGCAGGTCGAAACGGGTCAACTTGGCACCGTCCAGGATGGTGAAATGCAGATTCTTGAAGGCGAGATTGCCGGCCGTGGTGAGGTTGATGCCGGTAAGGTTGGCGCCTTTCATGTCGGCGTTGGTCAGATCGGCGTTGGTGAGGTCGGCGCGGGTCAGGTCGGCGTTGTTGAGATAGGCGTGGTTGAGGCGGGTTTGGGTAAGATTCGCCTCGCGAAGATCGGCGCCGGTAAGGTTTGCCTTGCTGAGATCGGCATGTTTGAGGTTCGCCTGCTGCAGATAGCAGTTGGTGAGGTTGGTCTCGATGAGGATGGTCTTGCCGGTGAGGTCTGCCTGATGGAGATTGGCGCCCGTCAGGTTGGCGCCGGACAGGTTGGCGCCGCTCAGGGTCGCCCGGCTCATGGTGGCGTTGGTGCAGTTGCTTTCGGCAAGATTGGTTTCTGAAAGTTCCGTTTCCTTCATGCTGCTATCGGTGAGGTTGGCCTGCCGCAGGTCCGATTCGTTGAGAAGGGCGGCCGACAACTCGGCGCCATGCAGGTTTGCGCCGATCAGGATCGCCTCTTCGATGTTGGCGCCGGTCAGTTGGGCCTTGCTGAGATCGCTGCTGCTCAGATTAGCGCGATTCAGGTTCCCGTTACGCAAATCGCAACCATAGAGAAGCGCCCCTGACATATCCGCCCGCTGCAGGGAGACGGTACGCAAGTCGGCGCCGCTGAGTATGGCTTGCCGCAAGATCGCCTCGGAGAGGTCGGCGTTGTGCATGAGCGTGGTGGTGAGGTTTGCTTTGGCGAGTTTGGCTTGCCGCAGATCGGCTTGGGACAGATTGGTCCTGGTAAGGTTGGCGTTGTTGAAGTCGGCATTGCGGCAGGATGTGGAGCTGCAATCCGCTTCCGAGAGAATGGCGCCCACCAGGGAGGCATTGTCCAGTTTCGCTCTGTTGAAGTTGGCCTTGTCGCAGTCGGCGCCGTTGAGATTCGCCTGGGTGAGGTTGGCGTCTGCAAAGACCGATTTCTTCAAATCGGCCTCGATGAGTTTGGCTTTTTCAAGATTTGCCCCGGTGAGGTCGGCAGACATGAGGTTGGCGCCGGTGAGGTCGGCGCCGGAGAGGTCGGCCTTGCTCAGGTTCGCCTTGTGCAGATCGGCGTTGCGAAGCTGGGCATTGCGGAGATTGACCATCCGTAAATCGACGGCGTTCAGATCAAGCCCGCTCAGGTTCCTTCCTTGCAGGTCACGGCTGGTGGCGAGGATGCGTTCGATTTCAACCAGGCGGGCATGGTTTTTGTCTTCCGGGGCGAGATGGCGTGAGAGTTGCGGAGTGACGTATTGGACCGGTTTGGCGGGGGTGAGGAATCTGTTCTTTATTGCCGGGGCAAAATACCCCGCCACGGCAATGAGGACGAGCATGGTGACCCCCAGGCCGATGTTGCGGGCTAAACCTTTGCGGCTTGTTGGCTGCGACCGGGTAGGAGCCGACGGCTTGCCGGCGGCGATTTTCTTGATGGCGTTGTTGGTGCGGCACACCGGGCAGGGCGCGGATTTGCCGACGAGATTGACGGGCGTTTGTTTTTTGAAGCCGCAACCGCTGCACAGGTAGTAACCGATGGATCCGTCCGGGGCCTTGGCGGTTAATGAGTCGGCGCCGATGCGGACGGATTTTTTACAGCGCGGGCAGGCAACCTCTTTGCCCCGGTGTTTTTCTGGTACCTGGCGTGAAAAGCCGCAATGGGAGCATTTAAACAGCATTCGTTATCCTTTCACTGCGGGGCGTCGTTGGCCCGCGCGATGGTATTTGATATCCTTGCAGTACTCTATCGGTCTTGTGAGAGTTTTTCTTCAGTATTTTTCAACTGTTGTTTTTCATTTGAAGTTGTCGGTGCGGCACGGTAAAGTAGCACACATGTGCGTGGGGGCGTACAGTATGGCCTCTCTGGTTCCGATCCTTTTGGCTATCAAGCATCCGCCGTGCAGAACGTCCGGGGCCGTTCCGGTGTTCTGGGGGAACTTGTCTGACATGCAAATATGACTGAGAAGAACGGGAAAGACAGCAAGCTGTCGGACGGAGAGGGCGAAGTTCGCAACGATTCCTTTGATCCCGAGCAGCAGGCAATAAAATATAAGGCCTTCTCGCATATCTTTTCATCCAAGGATGTCGAGAGCGGCCTTAACCAGAAAGCCATCCTCAAAAAGCTGAAGAAGAGCAGGAAGCTTGAAGGGTCGTACGCGGAATATCTGGAAGGGGTGAAGAAGAATCCAGATAAGAAAATGGTTTTTCCGTGGGACAGTCCCTACCGCCGGTTCTTCTTCCTGCTGCGGATCGGTTTGCCGGTGGTTTGCAAATGGTGGGGACTGGCTTTCGCAGGACTTTTTCTCCTCAACTACATGCCGGGTCCGACCCAGCATATCGTCGAGCTTTTTTTCGCCCGCACCCTCTACGATACCACCCGCGGCATCGATCGTCTGCCGCAAAATCTCGAAACCTACGCCCACTCCGCCAAGATCGTCGATGCCCAGAACGCGGTGATCAAAACCTACGGCACCCGGCAGGTTACCCTGATGATTCCCGATCGGGCCAAGCGGGTTCTGCTTGCCTGTGAGGATCATTATTTTCTCCCCCATGATCGTAATCCCTGGTACGTCAACGCCTTTCTCATCCATCCGGGGGTGAGCTGGCTCAACCTGGCCGGCGCGGTAAAGGATTCCCTGCAGGGCAATACCCGTGGCGCCAGTACCATCGTGATGCAGAATGCCAAGAAGATACTCGGCAACCGCGATCGGACCATTGCCAACAAGCTTGAGGAGATCATCGTTGCCTATATGATGGTCTCCCGTTTCGGCAAGGAGCGGAACCTTGATTTTTATATCAATACCGTGCCGGTGGGCAGCAATATTTACGGATTTCCGGCCGCCGCGCAAAACTATTTCAAGCATGACCTGGGCGAGCTGAACGAGTTGCAGTTGGCGGCGATCGGCTCTTTCATCCCCAATCATCACCGGCAGCGCGCCTTTTACCAGATTGTCCAGGGCAAAAACTTTAACGAGCTGACACCGGCCCTATTGCAGCATGCCAAAAGCGCCATCAACAAGGTGAACCTGGCCTTGGCCTTCCTTCATGACCGGGGCGAGATCAGCGACGACGATTATTACAAGTGGCGGCTTTCCGACGAGGAGTCCATCCGCCGCATCGGTTTCCGCAATTTCCAGTCGCCTCTGTACGGCGAGGAGGAATGGGCGGCCTGGAACGTTATCCGTGAGGTCTGTTCGCGGGAGTATCGGGTCGGCGAACATACGGTCTCCGGCGCGCAGTTGCTGCTCGACGAGCGTGGCGATGTGGTGATCGAAACCGGCGTCAACCTTGATCTGGTTGCGAAGATCAAGGAGGTGGTCAGCGAATTTTTGGACAGCCCGAAATTCAAGTTGGAACTGCAAGGCCGCAACCGTAATTCCTGGCAGAAGGACCTGGCCTCATACAAGGCCCGGAATATGGAGCCTCCCTACCGGGATTTCGACGGCTTCATGGAGTATCTGTACCGGCATATCAATGTCGGCGTGGTGATCATCAATCAGGATGGCGAGATCGTCGCCTATATCGGCGGCAAGGAGTTCTTCCAGGGCGAAAACGATGAGCCGGGGAGCGTCGAGAGCGATGAGCCGAAGATCGTCATCGATTTGATGAACAAGCAGGCGACCATCACCCCCTCCTCCACGATCAAGCCGATTATCGCCTACTACGCGATGGTTGCCGCCAACGCCGACCTGGAGACCGACTATGCCGACAAGCCGCTTGAATACAAGTATGTCGAGTCGGCGGGCCGGGAGGTGTGGCTGCCGCGCAACTGGTTCCCATACGACCAGAATCACTTCATGGGCCGGAAATACAGCCTGCTGGAGGCGCAGGTGTTGTCAGTCAACACCATCTTCGCCGGACTGTATAGCAATCGGGCGGTGCGGAGCTCCATGCTGCTCGGTTTGGATAAGATTGGTCTTGCCTATAACAAGGAAGACGCCAAGTACTGGCCGTTCGGTATCGGTGCCTCCGATGTGCCGGTACGGCCATGGCTGGGAATCTATAACGCCTTTCTGGACGGCTATTATCGTCAGCCGGCGTTCGTCAAGCGGATCACGGTTGACGGGGTGGCCGTTTACGAGCGGCAAAGCGACCCCGCCCGGCAGCCGGTGATGCTGTTTGACTCCAAGCAGGAGCGCGAAAACGAGATGTACGCCCTCTATGAGGTATGCAATCGGGGCACCGGCGCCAGCATGAAGAGTGAGTTCAAATACCACAAGAACCTTGTTTCCGGGAAAACCGGTACCGCGCCCACCGGTCAGTCGGCTCTTTTTGTCAGTCATTTCAACCCGTATCGCGACCGGCAGACCTTCCGCGACAAGAACATGACCATGATCGTGGCCATCAAAACCAATACCGGCGGCGAAAAAAGCGTCGGCACCTCCACCCAGGGTCCGACCATCATTGCCGGCCGTATCTACGATTACATGTTCCGGAAGGAGTTGCAGACGATAATGGACGAAAAGATCGAGGCGGCCAAGCAGAACAACCCCCATTTCCGTGACAATCATCTCTACTGGGCCAATGTCAATAGATACATGGAGTATCTTCTCAATGATGAATTTGAGAAGAAGCCGATCTACAAGAGCATCATCGGCGTCGACGCCTACCGCGAGGTTCTTGAGCAGATACTGAGCCCCAGCAACAAGATCTACACCGGTCGCGACGATCTTTTTGCGCAGCTGGTGCAGTACTACTGTGATCAGGACCGGGTGGTGCGGATGCAAACACCGGTCGCCCGCGAGACCGTCGAGCAGGAGGGCAATCTCGACGAGTAGGGGGGCAAACCCTTTGCCTCCACCGTGGGTTTGGCGGTGGCTCGATGCGGCGGGGCAAGGATGGCTTGTCATATTCCGGGTTGTGATTCGATTATCCGTCTTTACAAACGTGATGGCGCGTGTAATATTCCCTGACTGCAAATCGGGTAAACGATAACTGGTCGGGTTGCTTGATAACGGCCTCTGGACATACAACAGGGTGTGCAAATGGTAAAAATCGGACGGAATGATCCCTGCTCATGCGGCAGCGGCAAAAAATTTAAGAAATGTTGTTATGGCGCGGCCGGGCAGGGCCAATCGGCCAAGACCACGCCGGGGCAGCTTTCCTTGACCGGTGAGGTGCAAAAGATTCAGCAGGCAGCCGTGGCGGGCAAGAGCGAGGTGCGCACCATCGGTGTATTCGTGCTCTTCTCGTCCGATGCCGGCGATGCCTGGCTGCTTGAGCTTACCGAAATGGACGCGCTGCTGGTGGCGCGGGGCGGCAAGGCCATCGATGTGGAGATCGTCGAGTCGCCGGAAACGCTCGAGATCAACTGGAGCCACCGGTTTGCCGTCAAGGAGAAGCAGTTGCATGTCACCGCCTATGCCGACAAGAAGGAAGAGGTGCTCGTCGGCTGTCCTTCCCACAGCATCCGGGCGGCGATCAAGAAGATACGCAAAAAATTCCCGCAGGAGCTGCTGGACAGCATCCACCTGGATGCGCCTTCGGCTGCGGCCTCTGCATCCGGCAGTGCCGAGTAGGTGAGCGTCTCCGCGCCGGCCCGCCGGTACGCCGGATGATGCGGTCTGTGGCGTGGTTAAAAGGATTCCTCCGTTATTCGCCGATGCTGGCGGTGATGGGAGGAATCTTTTTTTTGTCCCATCAGCCGGGCGGCAGCCTGCCGCTGCCGGCGCTGGCGGGGCTTGACAAGGTGCTGCATGCCATGGCCTATGCGGTTCTGGCGTCGACGGTACTGCATGCCTTTCCCGCCCCGGCCGACCGCTCTGCCGGGCGATGGCATCGGGTGATGGTGGTGCTCTTCTGTGTACTGTATGGTGTCGGCGATGAGATCCATCAGTCCTTCATCCCGGCCCGTACCGCTACCGGCGGCGATTTGCTGGCCGATGCCGCGGGCGCGTTGTGCAGGGTGCTGGCGGTGCGGCACCGGGAAGCAGGGCCTGTCGCATAACCGCCGTGTAAAATCCATACGCTTTTGCTTGCGAAACAACCGTTCCGTGGGGTATTACCATTTTCCAATATCCGTCCCTCATGGCGTGGGAACGGAGAGCTCATCGCAATGCGTCGCAGAGGGTCAGGAGGGTTCGATGCCGATCCATGAGTTTCGCTGTCAGGATTGCAAGGCCTTGTTCGAGGATACGGTTGCCGACTCCTTGGCGGTGGATGCCGTTGTCTGCAAAAAGTGCGGCAGCGGCAGGGTCAAGGGGACGATTTCCGCATCAAGCTTCAAGATCGCCGGTTCCGGTGGCTCCATTCCGCAGGGCGCCCTCTCCGGTTGTTCCACCAGGTCGGGGTTTTCCTGAGCCTGAGCCATGGCGGCCCGTGCGGCCGCAACGAATTATTGCCGCCACCCTTTGCCCGTTTGCCGGGGAAAGGGTGGCATTGTTTCCGTCGCCGCGTGAGCGCCACGATGACGCAGGTGGGTGGCGCGCATCCGTGGCACCCGGCAACGCTTGTCGTCAAAAGGATTAGTTGACCTTTGCGACAGATTAGCGATATAGTATGAAATTTCGTGTTAATCAGACTTTATGACACATCTCTCGGGACATTAAGATGAATCGTGGCGGCAAGCGTGAACTCATAGGCAACGAAGGGATAGTGATACTTGACACTGTCCGGCGCTTGAACCGACGCAATGCCGTTGATCATCTCTTGAAATTGGTCCGCAAAACCCATCCTGCCGATTTGGCGTGGGTTTTTCGCCACCTAAACCCGGTTGAGCGTCAGAATATTTTCGGGATTGTCGCGCAGACGGCCATGGTCGGCGAGTTTCTGAGCGAGCTTGACGAGTCGATCATGCTCGAGTTGGTGGAAGGGTTGCCGCCCCGCTTCATGGTAACCATCATCAACGACATGGCCTCCGACGACGCCGCCGACCTTCTCGAGGCGCTGCCCGAGGAATTCGCCAACAAGATCCGCGACCTCATGCACAAGGAGGATCGCAAGGAGGTTGACGACCTCCTCCAGTATCATCCCGAGACCGCGGGTGGGCGGATGTCGCCCGATTTCATGGCCCTCGACGAGAACCTGAGCGTCGGCGACGCTATCAAGCGGGTCCAGGAGCGCAGCGAGGAGATGGAGATGGCCTTCTATCTCTACATCACCCATGGTGACAACAACCGTCTGGCCGGGGTGCTCTCCCTGCGTGAGCTGTTGATGCACCCCTCCTACCGGCTGCTGAAGAACATCATGAACCCCAAGGTGATCGCGGTCAGCACCGATACCGACCAGAACGAGGTGGCGCATATCGTCTCCCAGTATAATATCCTGGCGGTGCCGGTGGTCAACTCCACCTATAAGCTGGTCGGCATCGTCACCGTCGACGATATCATCGACGTCATCCGCGAGGAGGCCACCGAGGAGTTCCTGCAGATGGCCGGTGCCGGTAAGGACCGTGAGATTCTCCTCAAGCCGACGCTCAAGAACGCCGTGATTCGCGCCCCGTGGCTGTTCGCCACCTGGATCGGCGGCGTCATCAATATCTTTGTCATCAACCACTTTCAGGGCGAGTTGATGAAGGTGCTGGCGCTGGCCTCCTTTATCCCGATCATCGCCGGCATGGGCGGCAACATTGCCACCCAGTCCAGTACCATCGTCGTGCGCGGGATCGCCACCGGCCGCATCAATATGCAGCAGGTGGCCAGGCTGGTGTTCAAGGAGATGCGGGTCGGCTTGCTGCTGGGCGGCGTCTATGGGGTGTTCCTCGGTCTGTTCGCCCATTTTGAGGCGACCGGTCCCGGTCTGCTCGGGTTGGTGGTAGGCTTGGCGATTTTCTTTTCCATGACCCTGGCCGCAACCATCGGCACCCTGGTGCCGGTGGTGCTGCGCCGCCTCGATATCGACACCGCGGTCGCCACCGGCCCGTTTGTCACCACCACCATCGATATCATTGGCGTATTTACCTATTTCATGATTGCAAAATTTTTCCTCAACCTGTAGGCGATGCGGCAATACTATCCGAATAATTCATATCGGCGGCGAATCCCCTCCTTTCTCGTGCTGGTGGCGATCCTGTTCGGCGGCTGGTGGTTTTTCGGGCGGCCCAAGAACGTACCGCTTCCCCCGCCACAACCGCCGCGCGCGATAACCGCCCGCGGCGATCTTGCAAGCGATGAGCAAAACACCATCGAGCTGTTTCGCGCCGCTTCTCCCTCGGTGGTCTATATCACCAACATCGCCCTGCGACGGAACCTGTTCAACCTGAACGTCGACGAGATCCCCAAGGGAACCGGTTCCGGTTTCGTCTGGGACAAAGAGGGGCGGATCGTAACCAACTTTCATGTCATCGAGGATGCCAACAGCGTCGAGGTGACCCTGGCCGATCATACCACCTGGAAGGCCTCGCTGGTCGGGGTGGCGCCCGACAAGGATCTGGCGGTGCTGCAGATCGACGCGCCGGCCGCGGCGCTCGCGCCGCTCGCCATCGGCGAATCACATAACCTGCTGGTCGGGCAGAAGGTGTTCGCCATCGGCAACCCCTTCGGCCTCGATCAGACCATCACCGCCGGTATCGTCAGCGCCCTCGGCCGCGAGATCCAGGCGGTTACCGGGCGTACCATTCAGGGGGTGATCCAGACCGACGCCGCCATCAACCCCGGCAACTCCGGCGGTCCGCTGCTGGACAGCGCCGGGCGGTTGATCGGCGTGAACACGGCTATCTACAGCCCCAGCGGCGGCAGTTCCGGCATCGGCTTCGCGGTGCCGGTGGACGAGGTCAGCCGGGCGGTGCCCGAGATTATCAGCTACGGCCGGGTGATCCGGCCGGGGCTTGGCGTTACATTGGCCAGCGAGAGCATTACCCATCGCCTCGGGATCAACGGGATGTTGATCATCAAGGTGCGGGAGGGCAGCAGCGCCGCCAAGATCGGGCTACGCGGCATCCGGCAGAGCGGCAACGAGATCATCATCGGCGACGTCATCACCGGCGTCAACGGGGTGGTGGTGAGCAGCTACGATGACCTGCGCAATGAACTCGACCGGCATCGGGTTGGCGAGGAGATCGAGATCGAGATCCTCCGGGAAGAGAAGACGATCCGCATGCGGGTAACCTTAGAGGAGGTTGCATAGGCGCATTGTGACTTGGTGGACGCGCGCGTTACGGAGCCTGATCTCCTCGGGAGAGGAAGGGCAGCTTGATCTTTTCCGGATTTTTCCCGCCTTCCGGCGGTTTCTGGCGGCAAGGCACCATTACGCCTACCTGCGGACCTTTGGCGATTTCCTGTTCGTGGTGGTTGTTATCTCCGGCCTGTACGGACCCCAGGAGGCGGATCGCAATGTCGCCGTCTTCCTGACCTGGGGGCTCCTCTGGCCTGGAATCGTGCTCTCCTGGTTCTTTGTCGGCCGGATGTGGTGCGGCATCTGTCCCTTCCCCGGTCTTGGCGTCTTCCTGCAGCGCAAAGGGCTGACCCTGGCCCTGCCGGTGCCGAATTTCCTGCGTAAATACGGGGTCTACACCTCGGTCATCCTGCTCGCCCTGATCATCTGGATCGAGGTGGTGGCCGCCCTCGACTACTCGCCGGCCGGGACCTCCTGGCTGGTGCTGTCCATCCTCGGCGGCGCGGCCCTGTTCAGCATCTTCTATCCCGGCCAGGCCTGGTGCCGGCATCTTTGTCCGCTGGGCCGGATCAGCGGCGCCGCCGCCACCTTGTCCATCACCGAATTCCGTCCCGATCACGAGAAGTGCCGGGGCTGTGAAACCTTTGCCTGTCAGAAGGGTAAAGAAGGCAAAAAGGGGTGTCCGGTGTATCTGGGGGCGTACAATGTCAGAAACAACCTGCACTGTCTGGTCTGCGGCCACTGCCTGCCGTTCTGTCATCGCGATTCGCCGCAGTTTCTGCTCCGCAACCCCTATGCCGAGTTGATCCGCAACAAGGGGCGGTACATCACCTGCACCTATATCGTGCCGTTTCTGATCGGCTCGCAGTTGGCCCGCTTTCTGCGCGAGAAGCCGCTTTACCACGCCATGGTGGACAGTATCAATTTCGGTCCGTATTCGGAGGCGGTGATCTTCAGTATTCTGCTGGTGGTGGGTTTTTCGGTGGTTCTGGGGGTGATTCGTTACGGTACGCATCTGTTCGGGATCAGCGAGGATCCGATGTTCGGCCGTTTTGCGCCGCTGGTGCCGATCTTCATCCCCATGGCCTTTACCGGTGAGCTTGTCTACCGGATGAGCTATTTCGCCGACGGCATCGGGGATTTCATCCCCACCTTCGGCCGGCAGGTCGGCTTTGACTTCCTGGAATATCTCTCCTTCACCATCCCCGACTTTCCGGTGCAGATCCTCTCCGCCTTCTTCCTGCTCAACGGTGCCATCGCCGGCTGCTATATCTTCTGGCGGCTCTGCCTGGAGGATTTCGAGGGGATGGTGTCGTTTAAGAACTTTCTCGGCATCAACCTGCTGATCGGCGGTCTGCTCCTCGCCTATCTGACCGTCCTCTTCTAGGAGGTTGCGGACACCCCTTGTCGCGGTGGCCGCAACGTCTCCCTTACTTGCCGTCGCCGTTGCCGTTTGAGGTGCGGGCTCGTTTCTTGAGCCGTGCCAGTTCCCGCATGCTCTTGATCGGGTCCGACTCGTCAAGAATCTCCTGCCCCATGATCTCCTCAAGAATATCCTCAAGGCTGATAACGCCGGTGAAGCTGCCGTATTCGTCCACCACCACGAAGAGGTGATGCCGGCGTTCGAAGAATTCGATCAGGGTGGTGTTGAGCGGCGCCGCCTCCGGAACGAAGTGCACCGGCCGCATCAGGGCACTGAGCGGGCGTTGTCCCTTGTCCTCGGCGGAACTCAACAGCACGTCCTTCCTGAGGACGATGCCGACGATGTCGTCGGGGTCCTTGTCGTAGACCGGCACCCGGCTGTGCAGATGCCAGTTCTCCTTCGACTGGATCGCCTCGTCGACGGTGAGATGCTCGAGCAGGGTGAAGGTGACGGTGCGCGGGGTCATCACATTGCGGACGGTCTTGTTCTTGAGGGAGAGGATGTTGCTGATCACCTGTTCCTGCTGCGGGTCGATGGCGCCGGTTTTCCTGCTCATGATCGCCAGCGCCTCCAGCTCCTCAGCCGAGACCAGCGCGTCTGAGCCATGGCCGAAGACCAGGCGGGTGATGGTCTGGATGATCCAGGTGATCGGCGACAGCAGCTTGACCATCCCCAGCAGGGGCAGGGCGATCCAAGGGGCCAGGGTCCGGTAGTAGGCGACGCCGGCGGTCTTGGGCATGATCTCGGAGAAGAAGAGGATGGCGGCGGTGAAGACGATGGAGAAAAGGCCGAGATGCTGCTCGCCGAAGACCACCGCCGCCGACGCGCCGGCCACTGCCGCGCCCATGGTGTTGGCGATGGTGTTGAGGGTGAGGATGGTGATGATCGGCTTGTGGATATCCTTCTTCAGTTTCTTGAGGATCCGGCCGGAAAGCTTCCCGGAACGTGCCAGCACCTCGATCTGACTTCTGGGGATGGAATAGAGTACCGCCTCGAAGATGCTGCAAAGGGCGGATATGGTGATTGCCAGGCCAACCGCCATGATGAGTTGAAAGGTCAAGGTAACTGCCTCCGTGGTGAGCGCGTACCGAGGCCGCGTGGATAGCGGATCGGGGTTGTTGATGTCCGGAAATATCGGTGGTTGTATTTTAGTCTATCTGTACAGGAAAATTGTGGGCAAGACAAACTGTTTCGGCCGCTTGCCTGGATGGATTGTTTCATAGTATGGTTATCGCGGTTCCGGCCTTGCCGGGCCGTTTCCGTATCCACGAACCCATCAATGGGATGTCAATTCCCGGCAGCGATCAAGGAGTGCTCCATGAAACTTACGGTTGTGCAGACGGCGCCGCAGCAATGCAAGAGTGACCTGGCGGTTTATTTTGTCCGGCAGGCTGAAAAGAAAAAGGCGCCCGCCTGTCACGACAAGGAGGTCGTCGCCATGATCGGCCGCGCCTTTGCGGCCGGGGATTTTGTCGGCAAGGAGGGGGAGACCCTTCTCTACTATCCGGCCGGCGCTGACCAAAAGAACGGGCCGACCAGGGTGCTGGTGGTGGGGCTCGGCAAGGAGCTGCCGGGGCGGGAGACCATCCGCAAGGCGGCCGGCACCGCCGTTTCCTGTGCCGTCAAGACCAAGGCGGGCAGATTGCTGCTGGTGGTGCCGGCGCTTGCCGGGATGAAGCCGGATGAGATCGGCGAATGCCTGGCCGAGGGGGTGGTGCTGGGTGGCTACCGGTTTGAGAAGTACAAGAGCAGGCAGGAGGATGACGAGGCGCCGGGACGGATCGAGACGGTTTCCTTTTACGGCGGCAAGGATGCGGCGGCGACCCGGCGCGGGGTGCGGCTGGGCAGGGCTGCCGCCGAGGCGGCTTGCGCGGCCCGGGAGATGGCCAACGAGCCGGCGAATTTCTGGACCCCTACGCATTTCGCCGAGTACGGCAAGGATCTGGCGGCGCGCTACGGCTTCCGCTGCAAGGTGCTCGACAAGGCGGCGATGCAGAAGCTGAAGATGGGCGGCCTGCTCGGCGTCAACCAGGGCTCGGCCGAGCCGCCGCAGATGGTGGTGCTCGAGTATCGCACCGGCAAGAAGGTGCCGACCCTGCTCCTGGTGGGCAAGGGGCTGACCTTCGATTCAGGCGGCATTTCCCTGAAGCCTTCCGCCGGCATGGGCGAGATGAAGTACGACATGTGCGGCGGCGCGGCGGTACTCGCGGCCATGGCGGCGGTGGGCGAGGAGCGGCCGAAGCGGCTTGACGTGGTAGCCATTGTCCCGGCCACCGAGAATATGCCCGGCCCCGGAGCGATCAAGCCCGGCGACGTGATCACCCAGTACGGCGGCAAAACCGTGGAGGTGCTGAACACCGATGCCGAGGGGCGCCTGATCCTCGCCGATGCCCTGGCCTACGGGATCGAGAAGTTCAAGCCCGCGGCGGTGGTCGATCTTGCCACCCTCACCGGCGCGGTCATCGTCGGCCTCGGGCATCACCGCACCGGGTTGCTGAGCAACGACGACAAGCTGGTGGAGAGGTTGCTTGCCGCCGGGGAGCGCAGCGGCGAGCCGCTCTGGCGGTTGCCGTTGGCCCCGGAATACAGCAAGCAGATGAAATCGACGGTGGCGGACCTCAAGAATGTCGGTAATCGCGACGCCGGCACCATCACCGCCGCCGCCTTTTTGCAGGAGTTTGTCGGCAAGACCCCGTGGGCGCATCTGGATATTGCCGGCACTGCCTGGGATTTCACCGAAAAATCCTATATCCCCAAAGGGCCATCAGGGGTCGGCGTACGGTTGCTGGTGGAGTTGATCAGGAATTGGCGGTAGTCTGCCGGGGCGGGCTCAGTCGGTTTCGTCGTCCATGGCGAGCACTTCCCGGATGACCCGGAGCAGGGTGCCGGCCTTGTAGGGTTTCGGCACCACCGCCACGAAGCCGTGGCTCGCGTAATCGGACATGGCGGCATCCATGGAGTAGCCGCTGGAGACGATGGCCTTTATCGCCGGGTCGATCTGGCGCAGCCTCTGGATCGCCTCCTTGCCACCCATGCCGCCGGGGATGGTGAGATCCATGATCACCACGTCAAACGGGTTTCCTTCCCGCATCGCCTCCTGATAGGCGGCAATGGCCTCATTGCCGTCCCTGCTCACCGAGACATCGAAACCGTGACTGAGCAGCAGTTCACGGGTCAACTCCAGGATCATCTCCTCGTCGTCCATGACCAGAATCCGGCCGGTCTGTTCGCACCCGTTGTCCTGGGCTTCCTCCCGGTGGTCGGCCAGCCGTGCGGTTGAGGCGGCCAGATAAAAGGTGAAGGCGGCGCCGCGGCCATTTTTTGATTCGACATGGATAAAGCCGTCATGCTTCTTGATGATGGCGTAGCAGGAGGCCAGGCCAAGGCCGCTGCCGGTCTTCTTGGTTGAGAAGTAGGGGTCGAATATCTTGTCGATGTTGGCGGGATCGATGCCTTCGCCGGTGTCCTGTACGGTTATCTTGAGGTAGCGGCCGGGCTTGAGAGGCAGCTGCTTGCTGTTTTTGACCTGCGCATTCTTGGCGCTCACGGTGAGGATCCCGCCATCCGGCATCGCCTGATCGGCGTTGATCACCAGGTTGTTGATGACCTGGGCGATCTGTCCCTCGTCGATCTCCGCCGGCCAGAGATTGTCGGCGATCTCGAAATGACACTGGACGTTGGAGCCGCGCAGGGCAAAGAGGGCGGTTTCCTTGAGGAGGTCGGTGATGGCGGCGGTTTTCTTGACCGGCGCGCCGCCTTTCGAAAAGGTCAGCAGCTGCTGGGTGAGGTCGCGGGCCCGCATGCAGGCCTTCTCAGCCCGGCTCAGCTTTTCGACCACCGGCGTTCCCTGGTCCGCGGTCATCTTGGCCAGGGTGATGTTGCCGAGGATGCCGGTGAGCAGGTTGTTGAAGTCATGGGCGATGCCGCCGGCAAGGATGCCCAGGGATTCGATCCGGCGGGCATTGAGAAGCTCCTCCTCGATCCGCTTTTCGGCGGTGATGTCGCGAAAAACCATGACCACGCCGACAATATCCCGCTCATGGTCGTAGATCGGCGCCGCGTTGGCCGAGATGAGTTGTTCGTAGCCGTCACGGGCGATGAGCACGGTGTCGTCGGTAAGCGAGATGTTCTCGCCGCCGGCCATCACGTCCAGGGGGAGATGGATGCACTTTGAGCGGTTTTTTTCATCGACGATCCAGAATACCTCGCAGGAGGGCAGACCTGTCGCCTCTTTCTGGGTCCAGCCGGTCAGTTGTTCGGCAACCCGGTTCATCAGAACGATATTGCCGGCCACGTCGGTGGTGATGACCCCCTCGGCGATACTGCGCAGGGTGACGGCAAGCTGCTCCTTTTCGGCGGCAAGGGCCGTCGCCGCCTGTTTTTGAAAGGTGATGTCGTGGTAGAGAAGCACCCCGTACACCACCTTGCCCTCCTTGTTCTTGACCGGGGTGGCGACGATGTCGAAGGAGCGGTCGCGCACCTGCCAGTCCGGGAAATGCACGGGCTGGCCGGTGTCAAGAACCTTGCGGAAGGGGCATTCCTGTTGCAGGCGGCTGTCGCGGCAGACGATCTGGTGGCAGGAGGTGCCCTTCCATTCCCCCTGATAATCGATGAACAGGCGCTGGGCGTGTTCGTTGTAGGCCTGGACGTGCATGTTTTCGTCGACCACCAGCACACTGCAGCCCACCGCGTCGAAGATCGCCTTGATCTCCTCCATGGTCAGTTCGAGTTTCTTGTTGGTCTCCCGCTGGTGTTCCAGGATCTGGATAAAGGATTCGGCCACCACGCCGATGGGATCGAGGGTGATGAGGGTATCGTCTTCAAGCTCTTCCGGGCGTAGCGGCAGAGTACCGATGACGTTGAGCAACTGGTCGGTTTTTTTGCGGATATAGTGGTTTGCCTTGCTGTTCTTGCAACGCAGGGCGCGGTTCTCACTGATCAGGGCGTTGATGCTGTCAAGCAGTTCCCCGGCCTCGCCGGCCACCTTGGCATCCGGCAGCGGCGCATCCGCTTTTTTGCACGCCTTCTTGATCGCCTTGATGAGTTTGTCGTAGTTCATGACAGCCCTTGGGGAGGAAGCGGCAAGCCGACGAGGATCTCGT
>JAOUHH010000153.1 GCA_029865195.1 Desulfobulbaceae bacterium | reverse complement strand
GTCGGCGATATTCATCTCCACCGGGGTGTAAGCGGTATGGCGGAGAAGTCGTTCCTGGCGGGCGCGCTTGAGGGCAGGATCGTAGTAATCGTTGAAGTTATCGACGCCGACAACCTGGACATCGCCGGCAAGGAGTTTCTCAATAAGATGATAGCCGATGAAGCCGGCGGCGCCGGTCACCAGGATACGTTGTTGGCTCAAGGGCATTCCCGGGGTGTTTGAGGTTGGGTGGAGTTTATAAATCAATGTGACAACTTATCAGGATGGCACCAGATATTCAAGGTGTAGTTGCGGTGATGGCGTTCTCAAAGCAGTGTCCCGGGCTTGATCACATCGTGGTCGAATCTGTCGGCGAGATGGTCAATGGCCTGGTTCAGCTTTTCGCGCTGCCGGTTGTCCCCTGGCAGGAGCGTCTGCTGGTACGGTTCATGCTGTAGCGAGAGGTTGGCAACGGTTATCCCCAACAGCCGGATCGGCTTGGCGCCCGCGTCGGTTTTGGCGAGCAGCCCGCAGGCAGTACGATAGATGGTTTGCTGGTCGTCGGTGGCCGCGGGTAGGGTCAACGAGCGGGTGATCTGCTGGAAGTCGTAATACTTCACCTTGACGGTGATCGTCCGGCCGCGGAGGGCATGGTCGCGCAGGCGGCGGCCGACCTTTACCGCCATGGCGAGGAGTTCACGCTGCAGGGCGGCATGGTCGGTGAGATCGACGGCGAAGGTTTCTTCCTGGCCGATGGACTGGATGGCGCGGGTTGCCTCAACCGGTCGGGAATCGATGCCGAGGGCGGCAAGCTGCATCCGGGCGCCGTGTTTGCCGAACCTCGTTTCGAGGAGCCCAGTCGGCAGCCGTTGCAGATCGCCGATGGTTTTTACCCCCAGCAGGCGCAAGCTCTGCCGTGTCTGTTCGCCAACCCCCCATAGGCGGCCGATGGGCAGGCCGGCCAGAAATTCCTTTTCCGTGCCGGCAGGCACCACGGTCAAGCCGTCCGGTTTTTCTAGATCGGAGGCAATTTTCGCCACCAGTTTGCAGGAGGCGACCCCGGCCGAGGCGGTGAGGCCGATTTCCTCCGTGATCAACTGCTTGATCCGGCCGGCGATCGCTACCGGGGAGCCGAAAAGGGCGGTGCTGCCGGTGACGTCGAGAAAGGCCTCGTCCAGGGAAAGCGGCTCCACCAGCGGCGTGAAGCGGTGGAAGATGTCGTGGATCTGGCCGGAAACCTCCTGATAGCGTGCCATGCGGACCGGCAGGAAGACCCCGTGCGGACAGCACCGTCTGGCCACGGCCATCGGCATGGCGGAGTGGACGCCGAATTTCCGTGCGGCATAGGAGGCGGCAGAGACCACCCCGCGCTCTCTGCTGCCGCCGACAATCACCGGCTTGCCGAGGAGGGTCGGGTCGTCGCGCATCTCCACCGCCGCGAAAAAGGCGTCCATGTCGAGGTGAATGATGTCCATGGTTTGAGCGATGGCCTCAGCGAAGTGGGGTGTGTTCACAGATATTTATCGTACTTTCAGCGGTTGGTCAAATTGGGGAGTCATTTTTTTGACAAACTGTCGGACGGCCGATGTGCCGGGCCGAGGCCCGTCCGGCTGGGAAATTGTCTGCAATCATCGCCGGCACTAGAGAGGGTAGCGGCAGTTTTTTCCCGGTATCGGTGCGGGCTGGTGTTGGCCGGGGTGTTTGGTCCTGCTCTCTTTATCCTCTGTTTTCGAGTGGTTGTGTGGCTGGTGGCGCAAACGTTTGGGGTTTGGCACGGATTTGGCAAGAATCAAAGATCCAAGTGCCAACAAACGGAATTTATTGCAGTCAACATATAGCCAAAGGATTTACCGCCATGCAAGCAGCCCTCTCTCTCTCTCCAGACGCCGTCAGGGTAGCCGACAACCCGGTACATGCCGATATGCACAATCTGATGGTCGAGCTTGACCGCTATCGCCGCCGTTCGGAGTGGCTGGTCAAGATCAACGATCTCCACGCCCGCCTGGCTGGGGCCCTGGATCTTTCCAGCATGGTCGAGGCCTACTCCGTCTGGTTGATGCCGGTGGTCGAGCATAATCTGATCGCCTACGACAACCCTCGGCAGGGACGGCGGCACCTCTTCTGTTCCTGCCATGGACCGGATCGGCGGCGGGTGATGATGGTGGCCGACAAGATGATCAGCCAGCTGGAGTGCCGGGGCGGGGAAACAAGTTGGCGGGAGGATGATTTTCATGTCTACTGCTGGGCGGTGCCGGATTGTGACGGCGGCGGCCGGTTGATGCTGCTCCGTAAGGCCGGGGAGATCGGCGAGGCCGAAATCGCCCAGATTGCAGAGGGGTTGGCGGTGCTGCAGGAGCCGTTGCAGCGCGCCGTCGAGTATGAGGACATCTTTGAGCAGGCGCGCCGCGACAGCCTGACCGGGCTCGCCAACCGCCGTGTTTTTGAGGATCGCCTGGGACCTTTGCTGGAAAGCGCCCGGCGTCATGGCCGGCCCATCACCCTGGCCAGCATGGACCTTGATTATTTCAAGCAGATCAACGATACCTTCGGCCACGCCAAAGGTGATCAGGTTCTTCGGATGGTGGCCCAGGCCATGTCGGGGATGGTGCGCACCAGTGATCTGCTGGTCCGGATCGGCGGCGATGAGTTTCAGCTCCTGATGCCGGAAACCGAGATGGCAAATGCCCGGATCCTGGTCGAACGGCTCTGCAAGGCGGTGCATGACCTGGGAATCCAGGCGCCCGGTTCACCCCGGTTGGGGGTCAGCATCGGTTTTGTGCAGTGGCAGCCGGGCCTCACCACCGAAGAGTGGCTACAGCGGGCGGACGAGGCGCTCTACCAGGCCAAGGCCAATGGCCGTTCCCAGGCGTGTGTCGGTTGATCCGGGGGGCTGCGGGACATCGAGACGGGAAAATTCGATCGGGCTGGATAGGACGGGCGACATCTGCTAGCATTGATGTTGCCCGTTTACATTTATGGGGAGGGAGGCGATGTCGGAATTCACCATCAAAACCATCAACAACATCGCCCGGGAGGGGCTTGATCTCTTCGGGCCGCATTTTTGTCTTGATGCCGATGCCCCGGATCCGGACGGAATCATCGTCCGCAGCAGCCAGGTCGATTGCGATGCCTATCCCTCGTTGCTGGCGGTGGCGCGGGCCGGCGCCGGGGTGAACAACATCACCGTCGACAAGGCCACCGCGCGGGGCATCTGCATCTTCAACACCCCGGGCGCCAATGCCAACGCGGTGGCCGAGCTCGTTTTCATCATGCTGGGGATGGCCGCCCGCAATATCTATCAGGGGATCTCCTTCTGCCGGGATCTCGGCGGGCTTGATGACGCGGCCATCGGCCACCGGGTGGAGGAGCGGAAGAAGGGGTTTCGCGGCTTTGAGTTGGCCGGCAAAACCCTCGGCGTGCTGGGGCTCGGCCAGATCGGGGTCCGGGTCGCCAATCGGGGTATCGACCAGCGGATGCGGGTGATCGGCTTTGATCCGGCCCCGGCCATGGAGAATATCCACGGGCTGTCGCCGCAGGTAAGGCTCAGCCGGAGCCTGGCCGATGTCTTGCGCACGGCAGATATCCTTTCCCTCCATCTGCCGCTGAACGCCAAAACCCGTGGGCTGGTGGGGCGGGAGATGCTCGCGCAGTTGCCGCCCGGCGCGATCCTGGTCAACTATGCGCGCGGCCCCATTGTCGACGAACCGGCGGTTCTTGCCGCCCTGGCCGACAACAGCCTCTCCTGCTACATCACCGATTTCCCTTCCGCCGCCACCGTCAACCATCCCCGGATCATCGTTACGCCGCACCTGGGCGCCAGCACCGAGGAATCCGAGGGGCAGTGCGCCGCCATGGCGGTGAGCGAGCTGAAAAACTATCTTGAAATGGGCACCGTCACCCACAGTGTGAATTTCCCGACGGTGGAGTCGATTCCGTCATCCGCGGTGCGGACCCGTTTCATCATGATCAACCGCGACGTGCCCGGCATGATCGGGTTTGCCTCCCAGATTATCGGCGCGCACGGGATCAATATCGCCAGCTACCTCAACGAGAGCAACGGCGCCATCGGCTACAACATCATCGACCTGGAAGACGAGATCCCGGCCGGGGTGGTGGCCGCCATCGAGGCCCATGCCGACGTTATCCGCACCCGCATGATCTCCTGTCGCTGACGGACAGGCTTGCCGTGGCGCGGCCCCCGTTTTGGGGATCGCAAACGTTACGGTTTCCCTGAGGTGATTGCGCACGCACAGATTTGTGGTGGTGGCGGTGACGTTATTCCTGTCGGCGGCGATGGCGGCCTCGGTCCTTGCCCGGCCAAAAAAACGATTGACCGGGGAGTGCGACGGTGCGGGAGTTAATCTTCGGCGACCTTCGCGACGGCTACAGGATCTGGTTATAGACGGTGTACGGTCCACCCGGCAGGGCGGCCGTCATGATAGGGCATGTGGCCGTGAAAGGGGCGCGGGTCCGCGTCGAAGACCAGCGGCAGGAAGTAGCGGTCTCCTTCCCACATGGGCAGTTCCAGCAGGCGGTCCGTGGGGTGCCAGAGCAATGTGCCCTCTTCGTTTTCGCTCTTCGGGGTGCCGCGGAAACGGTCGATGCGGAAGATGAATCCCAGCCAGTCTTCGCCGTTGGGGCCGAAATCGGTCCAGTTGACGGTGCCGCGCAAGACCATTGCCTCGCACTCGATCCCGGCTTCCTCCCGAATCTCGCGGCGCATGCAGGCAACCACATCCTCGTCGGCGTGCATCTTGCCGCCCAGGCCGTTGTATTTGCCGCTGTGGTAATCGCCGGGGCGGCCGTTGCGGTGGACCAGCAGGGTCTGCTTGCCGTCCGGCGACAGGATGTAGCCAAGGGTGCCGATGATGGGGCGGTACATTGATTCCTCCGTGTGCGTCCTGCTTACCATAAGGGTGGCGTCCGCCGCCAGCCCGGCGAGCGCAATTCCCTTTGGCGGCGGCAGTAAAAAATGCTAACTTGTAGAATAACAGGAATACGGCATATCCGCGGCGGGTTTTTTCGATTCGCGCGGCAATCTCCTAGCAGCATGGAAAGCGTGGTATGGAATCCTTTCAGAACAGCAGCATCCTTATCGTTGATGATTCTCGGCCCTTCCTGATGTTGATGGGCAAGATGCTGAATGCCGGCGGCTATCATAACCTCCACTTCGCGATTTCGGCCCGCGAGGCCTTCTCGCTGCTGGGGATGGATGGTTCGTCGGCCCATGACGCCATTGCCGTGGACCTGATCTTGATGGATCTGCTGATGCCGGAGGTCAACGGGATTGAGGCCAGTAAGCGGATCAAGGCCGATGCCAGGTTCGCCGATGTTCCCCTGGCCATGGTCACCACCAAGGACGATCTGCATGCCGTTGCCGAAGCCTTTGGGCTCGGGGTGGTGGATTATATCATCAAGCCCTTTTCGCAACTGGAGCTTCTTGGCCGGGTGCAGTCCATCCTGCACCTGCGGCAGGAGGTGAGCCGCCGGAAATCCTCCGAGAGCGAACTGCAGGCGGTGTCGGCGCAGCTGGCGGCGGCCAATCAACTGCTGCGGGAACACGACTGCATCGATGCCCTGACCGGCAACGGCAACCGTCGCTATCTCGAATCGGTGCTGGCCGAGGAGTGGCGGCGGGGGATGCGTGAGGCGGCATCCATGGCCCTCATCTTTGTCGATGTCGACGATCTCAAGGGATACAACGTGGCCCATGGCTACCCCGCCGGTGACACCTGTCTCCGGCAGTTGGCGGCAACGCTTGCGCAACCGCTGGGCCGGGCAGGCGACCTGGTGGTGCGCTTCGGCGGTGATGAGTTCGCTGTCCTGCTGCCCAATACCGATCACGCCGGGGCGTTTGCCCTGGCAGAAACGCTGCGGGCCAAGATCGCGGCACTCGGCATCGCGCACCCGGCAAACCCGGAGGGGCTGCTGACGGTGGGGATGGGGTTGGCCGCCATGGCGCCGCGTCCCGGTACCGAGCACCATGAATTGCTGGCGGCGGCCGCCGAGGCGTTGATCTTTGCCAAGGAGGCGGGGCCAGGCCAGATTCGGGTTTCGGCGGAAGGGGTGTGACCGTTTCTAATGGATGACCCGCAACCCCTGTTCACCGTCACCACCGTTCTCTACGGCGGTGGTGTTTTCATTTTTGCCTATCTGATCCGTGGCATCGCCGGCTTCGGTTCCGCCCTCATCGCCGTGCCGCTTCTGACCATGCAGTGGCCGCTGGCCCTGGCGGTGCCGGTGGTCGGCCTGCTCGACTATATCGCCTCGCTTTCCCATGGCCTCAAGGGGCGGCGGCTGATACGCTGGCGGGATCTGCTGCCGCTGCTGCCCTTCTCCTTTGTCGGCGTGCAGGCGGGCCTTTTCTTTCTGAAGCGTCTGCCCACCAACCAGCTTGCGGTGGCCCTGGCGACGTTCATTCTCGCCTTTGCCGTCTATTCCTCACTGCCGTTGCCCAAATTGCAAGGGTCGCGGCGGTGGGCAGCGCCGGCCGGCTTCATGGGCGGCATGGTCGGGGCGCTGTTCGGCACTGGCGGCCCCTTTTATGTCATCTATCTGACCATGCGGGGGCTCGATAAAAGCGAGTTCCGGGCCACGGCGGCGACCATCTTCATCTTTGACGGCGGCTTTCGTATCCTCAGTTATCTGCTTGGCGGCATCTACGGCCGCGACACCTTGCTGCTGGTGGCTTTCGGCCTGCCGTTGCTGGCGGCCGGGATGACCGTGGGCGGCCGCATCCATCTCGCCATCGGCCGCGAGCAGTTCACCCGCCTGATCAGCCTCATCCTCATCGGCAGCGGGGTTGCCCTGCTCATCCGCTACGGCGGCTTCTAGCCAAAAATATTACAGATTCATTCAGCACGGGCGGTTTATGCTGCCGCCCGCATCGTCGGGAGTCACATTATGAACA
>JAOUHH010000152.1 GCA_029865195.1 Desulfobulbaceae bacterium | reverse complement strand
AGGAATCCTGTGCTCTATCCCCTGAGCTACGGGGGCAAGATCGTTGCTTCTCTTGATAGAGAGGCGATTGTTATCATATTGGCCAACAAATGGCAAGGTTGGATTTCCCCTTAATCCGGACAACACCGTCCAAAAAACACACAAGGCCTTCCCCGGAAATCTCTCTTGCCGCATGGCAACGATGCTGACGGTTGGCATCTTTATGCCGACTGCCTGAGAAAATTCGTCCCCCTGGGGAACAGGTTGCCCCAATCCGCCACGCCATCGCCTGCACAACGGTTCGAATTTGACCGTATAATCCCTACAAATACCCCTGGAACAGCTCTTGCAAACAAATACCGCAGAAACATGAAATCAGTGATTCGTGTGATAGTGAAATGTGCGGCCTGTCGGGGCACCGGATAAGCAAGTAGACCCTGAAAACCTTTACGAGGAAACGATGCAAACAGACTCCAAACCCATCCCTCAAATCTCCATAGATGAACTTATCGGCCTTGTCGAGGGCGGCCATACCGTCAAGACCGGAATAGATATTTACACGAAATCAAATCTGCTTCTGCTCGAAAAAGATTTCCTGGTGGATCGCCCGCATATCCTGCTCAACCTGAAAAAGAAAGGGATAGAACAGGTTCCCATCCACTATGGCAACGATGGGGGAATCTGGAATAAAAAAGGCGAAGAAATACGGTTGAGTACACCGAAAACATCGCAAGAAAACCTTTCAGCACCAAGTGACGATAACAATCCACAAATAATGCACAAAACAAAATCTGCCCGTAAAAAATATTCCGAAATAGAATTGCGCATCATGGAAATTAACACCTTAAAAACACAGGCGGAAAAAAAATACCAGGATGCAAAAATAAACATCAAGAATGTCATTAAAACCCTGCAGGATAGCGGCGGCGAAATCGATTACGTAACGGTTCAAGAAACCGTGGAGGATTTATTTCTTTTTGTAAGTGAACAAAGCAGCGCTTTTTCATATTTAACGAAAGAAATATTCAGCTACGATGATTATCTCTACAACCACTCGATTAACGTGTGCGCCATCGGCACGGCAGTGGCTAAAAAATTCAACAACCATTTTTCATCAACAATCAATGCCAGCCTTAACAGCACTCCAATGTCAGACCTAAACGACGCCAACGTCGACACAAGACAACAATACACTTGCTATTACGACGACGAATTATACAATATTTCAATCGGTCTATTCATGCATGACCTTGGCAAGGTCTTGGTGAACAAAGACATTATCAATAAAAACGGAAAACTGAGCAAAGAGGAATTCACCGAGGTACAAAAACACAGTGCCGAAAAAGGTGGCGCACTGCTCGACAAAAACAATATTTCCAATCCATTCATCAAAAATATCACGAAATATCATCATTCCAAACTGTATGATGCGGAAACAAGATGTTACCCGAATGACCGTGAGCCGTTACAGATTCCACCGTATGTAAAGATATGCAAGTTGGCGGACATTTATGACGCAATGACCTCCAAACGTTGCTACAAGGAGGCGCACAACCCTGTGGGGGTTGTCTCAGACATCTTTCACAAGTATGCCAAGCATGATCGTATCCTCCAATATGTACTGCATGCCTTCGTCAATTCCATCGGCATATACCCACCGGGCAGTATTGTTGCACTGGTCACCGGACAGATCGTCTATGTCCTCGACAGTTCAGGTCCCACCGTACTCCCGATAACAGATTCATCGGGGTCCCCCCTACTCTACAAGCCGGATCCACTGATCCTCGACCCGAAATCAGACAACCGTGATTTTCAAATAGACCGGAGAAGACCGCCAATGTCGCCGCGGGAAGCGTACAAAATCACCCCCGCTTATTTACGGGACACGATTACCCCCAACTAAAAAAGCGAAGGGGAACCACAAGGCCCCCCTTCGCAATGCCAACAAATGTGAGTTAGTTTCGGCTTACCCTCGCAATCGCCGATGCGAATCATCTGATTCGCCCAATAACGCCGAAACGGCTATTGCATTAAACTGATGGGATCGCCAGCCTTGGCGGCTCCGCCTTTTATCACCTTGGCGAACAGTCCTTCCCGGGGCATGATGCAATCGCCGGTAGCCTTCTTGATCGCGCATCCGTCGTTATGACATTTCTTACCGATCTGGGTGATTTCAAGAACTATCTCCGAACCGATCCTGAGGCTGTCGCCAACCGAAATCTTGCTCAGATCGAGGCCCCGGGTAATGATGTTTTCAGCGAAAGCGCCGTCTTTCAAGGTTGGCAATTTCTGCTTGACCATATCGATGCTCTCGCCGGCCAGCAGCGACACCTGCCGATGCCATTTACCGGCATGGGCATCATCGACAATCCCGAAATCTGTCGCGAAGATGGCCTGCTCCACCGACCGTTTAACAATCCCTTTCTTACTGCTGGTACAAATCGCTTCAACGATAGCCATTTTCTTGCTCCCAGTCGAGTTTCGCCGCGGCCCGCTCCTCTTCAGATGCGGAACCTCAAGCACGCCCTTCAACGTGTAACCGAAACATCATCGATTCGCACTTCTACACGATGCCCGAACAGACGGCACCAAAAAACTCGAACGAAGTGGGCTGAAGCTGACGAATCGATATTCAACCTGTCACCTCCATTCACGTTGCCGCAAAAGTATGGGGGAGAATATCGCGCAACATAAAACTTCGGCGCCAGATACTTCGTCAAGTGGAGCGCTGCCACACCTCCGAACACTCGCCTCCAGCAAGCGCTGTAACCTTATTTCCGCCGAGC
Source organism: Desulfobulbaceae bacterium (assembly GCA_029865195.1). GTDB lineage: Bacteria > Desulfobacterota > Desulfobulbia > Desulfobulbales > UBA5123 > UBA5123. Next base: position 4,126 of record JAOUHH010000152.1, on the reverse strand, counting down.
CGGTGCCGACTTAAAGGTGTTCTCAACCAACGGTTTGGCATCCATCTGCACGACATGACACTGGGTGCAAAAATATTGCCGCGGTGACAGTTCGGCCAACTCACGGCCGTCACGATCAACATAATGGGTGGCGCTGACTTTGGTGGCGCCCGCCGCCTTGTAATTCTCCCCGCCATGACAGCCCATACAGTCATTGGAAGAACGGGTCATACTGTAGTCATCGATCTTATGCGGGATCAACGGTGGCTGCTGCGCAAAATCACGCTTGATCGATTTTTGATCTGGAATCTGCTTATCGAGCTTGGGTGGCAACTGCGGGGTCTCAACGCCGATGGCACCGCGCAGACCTTTCACCTCATCTGCCAAAACGCCTTGAGGTACAATAACAATACAACCAACAACCAAAGCAAGTCCTACACAGATATTTTTTTTCATTTTGTCAACTCCTCTTGCGGATTTAATCGCGCACCGTTAAAGGTTGTCGATTTTTAAATCGGGTACCGAACGCGAAGACCCTCTCGGCACAGACATCTATGCATCTGCCACAGTTGGTGCAATTCGGCGAGAGAATAACCACCCCCCGCCCTGCGGCCTCCCCCCGCAATGCTGGGGCAATCACCTGCGGCTCGGGACAGACCGCAAAACACTCCAGACAGTTTGTGCAATTTCGCCGCCCCGCAGCCCGCACCCGGACCGGACTTACCAGGGCCAGCAAGCTGTAAAACGCCCCCACCGGACAGATATGGCCACACCAACCATGCTTGGCCACAATGAGATCAAAAAGGAATACGGCAACGATCACGACCCAGCCGATTCCCATCCCGAACAGCAGTCCGCGACTCAACATGGTGACCGGGTTGACCAACTCCCAAACCACCATGGAAAAGAACAACGCCAACAGCAACATCATCGCCAGCAGCCAATACCGCCCGGACGTGTCATATTGACCGCCCTCTTTTATTGCAAATCGCCGCCGTAACCAGGCAGCCAGATCCGTCACCATATTCACCGGACAAACCCAAGCGCAATAAGCACGGCCGCCCACCAACAGATAAAAAACGGCAACAATCAGGCCACCGGTCAAGGCATTGGCGGCAGGAGTCTGGCCCGCCATCATACTCTGCAGCAGTATGAACGGGTCCGTAAGTGGTACGGTATCGAGCAGTCGACTGGCCGCCATGTCACCTCGGATTATCCAAACCCCGAACATCGGGCCGACCAGAAAACAGGCCAACACGGAAAGCTGCGTCAGCCGCCGCAACAACAACCACTGATGCGACGCGAACCAGCCCTTGGCGGCAACCGCGCCAACCGGTCTGCTCTCACGGCTCATGGCAACAACTCCTTCACGCCCGGCGACTCAAACTCCGGCAGTCGATCAGGAAGATCCATCTGCTCTGGGATGAGGCTTGCGCCCGCCTTACTCTTCTCTTCCCAACCCAGCCGGTAATGATGGCCCAACTCGCCCTTGGCCAGCTCTATCGGCACTACCCTGATGGCCGATTTTTCCAGCACACAGGCTTTTTCACATTTGCCGCACCCGGTACAATGCGCAGAATGAACCTTGGGCAGAAACATGGTGTGCTTGCCGCTCCGCCGGTTATGCTGCGCATCCAGGGTGATGGCCTTATCCAACAGGGGACAGTTGCGATAACAGACATCACAACGCAATCCCTGGTAATTCAAGCAGGTTTCCTGATCGATCAACACCGCCAAACCCATACGGGCCTTGTAGATATCAGTGAGTTGCGGATCCAGGGCCCCTGACGGGCAAGCCTTGACGCAGGGCCGGTTTTCACACAACTCACACGGTATCTGCCGGGCGATAAAGTACGGGGTGCCGGTTACCGCCTCCTCAGCCGGCGTGGCCAGTCGCAGTGCCTTATACGGACAGGCCCGAACGCACTGGCCGCACCGGAGACAAGCGGCAAGAAATTTCACCCCATCCAGAGCGCCCGGCGGGCGGATGGCATATATCACCGAGGCAGTGGCCTGGCGAAAACCATACATGCCAACACCCAGCCCGAACAATGCCACCCCGCAGGCGGTCTTGGCGGAATCGAGCAAAAACCGCCTGCGGGTGGTGCCCATCTTGTCCTTATTGCATTGTTCGTTCATACCAGTTGCCCGTAACACGGTTGTTTGTTCACCAGCCTACGCCTTGACCACCTTGACGGCGCATTTCTTGAAATCCGTTTCCTTAGAAATCGGGCAGGTGGCATCCAGCACCAGCTTGTTGACCAGTCGCCGGACATCGAAGAAGGGAATGAAGATCGTCCCTTCAGGCATCTTGTTCCGGCCCCTGGTTTCAACGGTGGCGGTGACCTCGCCGCGGCGGGTAATGAGCTTGGCGGCCATGCCGCGCTGCAAGCCTCTCTTTTCGGCATCCTTGGGATGCATGAAGACCACGGCACTGGGGACGGCCCGGTAGAGCTCTGGCACCCGCTGGGTCATGGAGCCGGAATGCCAGTGTTCAAGCACCCGACCGGTACAGAGCCAAAGATCGTACTCTTTGTCCGGCATCTCGGCAGGAGGCTCATAGGGCAGGGCAAAAATGTTGGCCCGGCCATCCTTCTGCCCGTAAAACTGCACCCCGGCCCCCTTGGCAACGTGCGGATCATACCCTTCACGATAGCGCCAGAGGGTTTCCTTGCCGCCAATGACCGGCCAGCGCAAACCGCGCGACTTGTGGTAGTGATCGAACTCTCCCAACTCATGCCCCTTCTTGGGTCCCTGCAGGCCAAAGAGGCGATATTCCTCGTAGATACCCTTCTGGATATAGAACCCAAAATGCTCCATTTCGTCGTTCTGGTAGACCTTGCCGGCCAGATCCTTCACCGGCTGCTTGGGGAACTTGTTGACCTGGCCGTTGACGAAGAGAACCTCATACAGGGTTTTTCCCGCGTATTCCGGCTTTTTGGCGATAAGCTCGGCAGGCCAAACCTCATCCACCTTGAAGCGCTTGGAGAATTCGACAATCTGCCAGAGATCGGAACGGGATTTACCCGGCGCCTTGACCTGCTGCCGCCAGAACTGGGTCCGCCGCTCGGCATTGCCGTAGGCGCCCTCTTTCTCTACCCACATGGCGGTGGGCAGAATCAGATCGGCGGCCATGGCCGAGACGGTCGGATAGGGGTCGGAAACAACGATAAAATTCTCGGGATCACGCCAGCCCGGGTACATCTCCACATTGATGTTGGGGCCGGCCTGCATGTTATTGTTGCAGAGCTGCCAGTAACAATTCATCACCTTGTCCCGCAGCTTGCGCTGCATCAGGACCGCATGGAATCCTGGCTTGCCGGGCAGGGCACCTTCCGGCAGCTTCCAGATCTTCTCCGTGAACGCACGGTGATCCGGATTATTGACCACCAGATCGGCGGGCAGCCGGTGCGCAAAGGTGCCGACCTCGCGGGCGGTACCGCAGGCGGAAGGTTGACCGGTAAGTGAGAAAGGCCCGTTGCCCGGCTCTGAGATCTTCCCGGTCAGCAGGTGGATATTGTAAACAAGATTATTAACCCAGGTGCCGCGGGTGTGCTGGTTGAAACCCATGGTCCAGTAGGAAACAACCTTGATTTTCGGGTCGGCGTAGATCTTGGCCAGGGCCTCAAGCTGCTCCTTGGGCACCCCGGAAATCTGATGCGCCTTGTCCACGGTGTACTCGGCGACAAAGGCCTTGTACTCGGCAAAGGTAATGGGGGTGGCATCGCCCGCCTTATCAGCGTTTTTGGCATTTTTCTCGCGAGGGTCATCGGGCCGCAGGCCGTAACCGATGTCGGTGGCGCCCAATTTGAAATTGACATGATCGCGAACGAACGCTTCGTTGACCTTGCCGCTCTGAATTATGTAGTTGGCGATATAGTTGAGAATGGCCAGATCCGACTGCGGCTTCATGATCATGCCCAGATCGGCCAATTCAAAATTGCGGTTTTCAAAGGTTGAAAGCACTGCAACCTTGACATGCTTTGCGGTAAGACGCCGGTCGGTGAGCCGCGACCAGAGGACGGGATGCATCTCCGCCATGTTGGAACCCCAGAGAACAAAGGCGTCAGCGTGCTCAAGGTCGTCGTAGCAGCCCATGGGTTCGTCGGAACCGAAGGTGCGGATGAAGCCGGCCACTGCCGAGGCC
>JAOUHH010000356.1 GCA_029865195.1 Desulfobulbaceae bacterium | reverse complement strand
TATCCCGATTGCTGACTATAAAACTGGCACACCGACTTTTATATCGGGCCTGTTCATGCTATCATGGCTCGCTTCGCATGGCGGAATCAAGTCCGGCTGCAAACCGTGCGCACGCAGACTCTACTTAACAGAAGCCCATAACGAGCGCGAGATAATCGTACGATGAAAGTGATAATTGCCGAGAAGCCGTCCGTAGCCCGCGATATCGCCGAGGTCTTGGAGATCAAGGGCAAGAAGAAGGGCTATATCGAGGGGCGAGGCTGCGCCGTCACCTGGGCCTTCGGTCATCTGGTGACCCTGCGGGAACCGGGCGAATACGATCCGGCCCTCAAGCGCTGGTCTCTCGACACCCTCCCCTTTGTGCCGGAATCCTTTCAGCTTACCCTGATCAAGAACCGGGGGGTGGCCGAACAGTTCGCGGTGATCGAATCGCTCTGCCGGGAAGCCGAAGAGATTGTCTGCGCCACGGATGCGGGCCGCGAGGGCGAGCTGATCTTCCGCTACATCCTGGCCCTGGCCGGCTGTGAGGAGAAGCCCATCCGCCGCCTGTGGCTGAACTCCCTCACCCCGGACGCCATCCAGGAGGCGTTCAAGGATTTGAAGGACGGCCACGACTACGACCAACTCTATGCCGCCGCCCGCTGCCGAAGCGAGTCGGACTGGATCGTCGGCCTCAACGCCACCCGTTTCTACACCGTTCGCCACGGGCGCATCGGCGGCGGCAGCGAGCGGGTACTCTGGAGCATCGGTCGGGTGCAGACCCCGGTGCTGGCAATGATCGTCGAACGCGACGACGCCATCCTCCAGTTCCGGCCGCAGTCGTTCTGGGAACTCGCCACCCGTTACCGGGAGGTGGTGTTCAAGTACCAAGGCAAGCGGTTTGAAAAGCCTGAAAAGGCGCAAGCCCTGCTGGACAAGGTCGTGGACCAGCCCTTTGCGATCACCGGGATTACCGGCAAGGAAAAGAAGGAACAGCCGCCGCAACTCTTTGATCTCACCACCCTCCAACGCGAGATGAACAAGCTGCACGGGCTCTCGGCCGCCGATACCCTGGCTGCCGCCCAGAATCTCTACGAAAAGAAGCTGGTCACCTATCCCCGTACCGATTCCCGCTACCTGAGCGAGGATATGAAGCCGCAAATCCCCAAGATCCTGGCCCAGCTCAAAGCGATGCGGCCGGAACAGATCGAGCCGCTCAACCTCGCCAAGCTGCCCTTCAGCAAGCGGATCATCGACGACGGCAAGGTGACCGATCACCACGCCATCATCCCCACCGGCGTTAAACCTGGGCAGATGGGCGGCAATGATGAGTTGGTCTACGATGCCGTCGCCACCCAGTTCATCGCCGCCTTTTACCCGCCCTGCGTCAAGAAGCTCACCACCGTGGAGGCGGTGAGCAACGGCGTGAAGTTCGAGGCCAAGGGCACCCAGATCGTCAAACCGGGCTGGACCATCCTCTTCCAGAAAAGGCAATCGTCCCAGGAGCCCACCGACGAGCAGACCCTGCCTTCCTTCGCCGCGGACGAAACCGGCCCCCACGAGCCGTTTTTGCACGAGGGCAAGACCAAGCCGCCCAGCCATTTCAACGAAAACTCGCTGTTGGGGGCGATGGAGGCGGCGGGCAAGCTGGTCGAGGACGACAGCCTGCGGGAAGCGCTCAAGGAACGCGGCATCGGCACCCCGGCCACCCGCGCCGCGATCATCGAGACCCTGCTCAACCGCAACTATATCCGCCGCGAGAAAAAGCAGCTCCGCTGCACCGATATGGGCCGCTGCCTCATCGCCCTGATCCGCGACCCGCTGCTGAAATCACCCGAGATGACCGGGGAATGGGAGGAGAAGCTCAAACAGATCGAACGTGGTCAGCTTGCCGCCGACGCCTTCATGGCCGGGATCGCAGGCTACATCCGCTCCCTCATCGAGAAGAGCGGTGCCGAGCAGCTTGAGCCAGGCCGCTGGGGCGCCTGCCCGCTCTGCGGCCGGGAGGTCATCAAGGGGAAACGGGCCTACGGCTGTTCGGGATGGAAGGAGGGGTGCGACTTCGTGCTGGAGCCCGAGTGCCGCGGGGTAGAGCTCACCCCCCGGCAGATCCAGGTGCTGCTCCAGCAGCATATCCTGCCGCAGCCGGTGCGGATCGATGAAGAGCCACGGATGTTGATCCTTTCGACGCAGGGGAAGATCATGGACCTGCT
>JAOUHH010000355.1 GCA_029865195.1 Desulfobulbaceae bacterium | reverse complement strand
TTTCCGGGTGGGCCATCAGCTTGTTGACCACCTGCGGGGAGACATAGTGGCCGAAGGCAAGACTGATAAAACGTTTTTCACGCCCTTCGAAGAAATAGTTGAAGAGGGTGACCATCATGAAAATTGCTGCGATGGTCAGCAGGGGAAAGGTGACGCCGACGATCTTGTTGTGCAGGAAGAAGAGATGGTAGTTGCCGACGATGGTCGCCTCCAGGAGGAGAAAACCGCCGAGGCCGCCGGCCAGCGGGCTGCCGTAGGCCAGGAGGGCGGTAAGGAAGAGGCCGCCGCCGACAATCAGCAGATAGGTGATACCGATTTCGGTGAAGACATCGTAAACGAACGGATCTCCGGCCAGGACGTTGTCGATGACGTTGGCGTGGACCTCAACCCCGGGGAAGACATTTGAGAAAGGGGTGGCGCGGAGATCAAGAAGCCCTGCCGCCGAGGTGCCGATGAGGACGTATTTGTCGCGGATCTGATCAAGTCTGGTGCCGTTGATGATATCGATGGCGGCAAGGTAGGGAAAGGTTTTGTTCGGGCCGCGAAAATTGACCATCATCTGGCCGTGGTCGTCGGTGGGGACAAAGTATTTACCGGTGCTGATACCCAGGATGCCGCGCCGGTTTTGACGGATCTGTTTGGCGGCGTGAAGGAGGATGGCCTCCTTGCCCAGGCCGAGCCGCAACATCTCGAGGGCCAGCGACGGATAGGGGATGTTGTCCATGGACATCAGGAGGGGAACCGTGCGAACCGTGCCGGAGGCGTCGGGAAAGACGTTGAAGAATCCCTCTGTTTCGGCCTGGGAGACATCGGCGACATTGATGATGGCGCGGTAGGATTTGACAAGGGGTAATTGGTCGTATGTGGCGGCGGCCGGGGATACTCTGATGATGCTGGTCGGAAAAGGCTGGTCAACGCCGGTTTTCAGTCCATCGTTGGTGGTTTGAAAAACATAGCCGAGTACCACATGACCTTTGCTGACCGTGTTGCCGAGGATCAGGTCATGATCGATGGTGGAATCCTCGCGGATGCGTTGCAGGGTGTCGTCCGGGATTGTATTGCGCAGGAATCCGGACAGTTGCTCTACAAAGCGCTTCGGCGAGGTTCGGTCCGGTTCGGCGAAAACGATATCGAAACCGATAACCTTGGCGTTGCCGGCATGCAGGTTATCGACCAACCTTGCCACGGTATCACGTGGCCACGGCCATTGCCCGAGGGCTTGCAGGCTTTTCTCGTCGATATCAACGATGACCACCGAGTTGGTGGTCGGCTGCGCGCCCCGCCAGCGAAACATGGCGTCGATAACGCGGTTATCCAGGGAGGTGAGGAACTGCGGTTTCTGGGTGCCGAAGGAGTAGTAGGTGAGAGCGGCGGCCAGCACGACGAGACAGCCAATTTTGAAGGGGGTTGGGGTGAGTAATCGGCTGGAAGTGGCCCTCTTCATGAGTATGCGTGAGTCGCTGTCAGTTAAGATTTAGGAGCCGGATAGTTGCACCACCAAGGCGACACAGGGCAATCTGACTCTGTGTCGCCTTGGTGGTGCCTGATCGTCATCGGTTGCCGCCGAAAACGCCGATGTAGGTTGTTGTTGTTGGGGGTGTTGGGGCGGTGTCAATTTTTGTCGCAGTGAAGTTGCCGCCAACAGAGTTGGCGGCCGGTCCGAAAAAGGCGCCGTTGACGGTGGCGGTGTCGGCGCCAGTGAACCCGGTGTTGGCCGTAAAGGAGCCGCCGGTGATTGTGCCGGTGAAACCGAGAACCAAGTCGCCAGCACTGATATAGCTGCCTGCGTTTATTGAGCCATTGCCGGCAGTAGTGATAAATGTTATCAAAAGATTGGTGATACCTTCAACGGCGACAGCAGGACTGTCGGTGGTTAATTTGGCGCCTTTAGTCTTGCCGGTATAGGTATAGGTTGTGGGAACAAAATTGGATGATGCCGTCGGCACCCCGGCGACCCAGTAGGATCCGGGCTGGTGGATATCGTATACGATATCCGGTGATCCTGGCACAACATATGCGGCCTCCCAGATGCCCCATTCCACATAGCTTGCAATCCGTTCCTCCGGTTTGGCCGTTTTCATAAAGTTGGAGTTTGGCAACAGGTTGTAGCTACTGTTCACCGCGCCGCCGAGAAGGGCGATCAGTTGGTCGTCAAGGACATAGGCCGAGCCGCCGCTACCGATCGTCACGTCCAGTGTGGTACCGCTGCCAATG
>JAOUHH010000151.1 GCA_029865195.1 Desulfobulbaceae bacterium | reverse complement strand
CCGACGCCCGGGCAGGTGGGCAGGCCTCATATCGCCCGGCTGCTGGTGGCCAAAAAAATCGTCAAGAACATGGATCAGGCCTTCAAGAAATTCCTCCGCCGGGGCGCCCCGGCCTATGCGCCATGCTACCGCATGGACGCGCCGGAAGCGATCACCATGATCAGAGAGGCTGGCGGCCTGGCCTTTCTCGCCCACCCGGCCGCCAACGACCGGCAGTTGAAGGCCACCCCGCACATCCTCGCCGACCTGAAGGGGATGGGCCTGGCCGGCCTTGAACTCCACTACCCGACCCATACCCCCAAAACCGTCAAAACGCTCCATCGCCTCGGCGTCAAGCTGGACCTCCTGTTCAGCGGCGGCAGCGATTTCCACGGCGACGACCGGCCCTATGTCCAGATCGGCGGCCACCCCAATACGCCACCGGTTCCGTACGAACTCCTGTCCGCGATCAAAATGAAACGCGACAACGAACCCACTTGCCGCTGACCGCTTCTCCATGTAAAAAATAAGTTATACGGTTGCCCCGGCACACGGCACGATCACTCACAACCAAACGGATTACCCCATGCAGACACGCCAATACAAACTCCTCATCGTCGACGATTCAAGAAGCATCCTGCACAAACTGGGCGAGCTCTTCGCAAACACCGCCTACGAGACAACCACCGTCGACGATCCGCTCAAGGCCTACAAGATGATCGAGGATGAACAGTTTCATATCGTCATCAGCGACATCGTCATGCCGAAGATGGACGGCCTCACCCTGCTCCGAAAGATAAAAAACTACAACGGCATGATCCAAGTGCTGATGATCACCGGCGACATCACCATCAACAACACCCTGAACGCCTTTCGCTACGGCGCCGCCGACATCTTTTTCAAACCCATCGAAGACCTGCAGGAACTGGTGGCGGCGGTGGACGCCATTGCCGCCAAACTGGATCGCATCAACGCCATCCTCGGCAAGCTTACCAAGTAACCATCCCGATCCACCCGGCAACCACCTGTCATGAAAAAGAAAATTTCACCGCAACTTTTGCGAAAACATACCGATCATGGTATGTGATGATGAAACTCTCAAACATATATCGCACCCGTTTCCGGCAATAAAAAGAAATCATGTATACAATCCTGGTAGTTGACGATGAACCGAATTACCTGATCGTCCTCTCCGAACTGCTGCGCGAGGAAGGCTTTGAGGTCTTCACCGCCAACTGCGGCGAGGATGGCCTCAAGATCGTCAAGAACACCGACCTGGAACTGGTTATCACCGACATGCGGATGGCGGGGATGGACGGTATGACCCTCCTCCGTGAGATAAAATCCTACAACGCCGATCTGCCAGTGATCATGATCACCGCTTTCGGCGAGGTGGAACCGGCGGTCGCGGCCATGCAGGCCGGTGCCTTCAACTACCTGACCAAGCCCTTCAATAACGACGAACTGCTCCTCAACATCAACAAGGCGGTGGAGCATTACTCGCTCCTGCGCGAGAATGTTCGCCTGCGGGATGAGGTTCAATCCCGATACGGCTTCGCCAACATGATCGGCCGCAACAAGCGGCTGCTGGAGATTTACCGGCTGATCGAAAAAGTGGCCCCCACCACCACCTCGGTGCTGATCACCGGCGAATCCGGCACCGGCAAGGAGCTTGTCGCACGGGCAATCCACTTCAACAGCCCGCGCCAAAACGCACCCTTCATCTCGATCAACTGCGCCGCCCTCCCCGAAGCGCTGCTTGAAAGCGAACTCTTCGGCCACGAGAAAGGCGCCTTCACCGGTGCGGTGGCCCTCCGCAAGGGCCGCTTCGAGCTTGCCGACACCGGCACCATCTTCCTCGACGAAATGGGCGACATGCCGATGAGCCTGCAAGCCAAACTGCTCCGCGCCATTCAGGAAAAAACCTTCGAGCGGGTGGGCGGCAGCAAGCCCATCACCGTCGACGTGAGGATTCTGGCCGCCACCAACAAGGATCTCAAGGAAGAGGTCGACAAAGGCACCTTCAGGGAAGATCTCTATTACCGGCTCAACGTCCTCCATATCCACCTGCCGCCGCTGCGGGAGCGACTGGACGACCTGCTGCCGCTTACCGATCATTTTATCGCCAAATTCGCCAAACGGTTGGCCCGCCCGGACCTCAACATCACCTCCGCGGCCCGGCGCTTTCTTGCCACCCTGCCCTGGGAAGGCAATATCCGGGAACTTGAAAACACCATCGAACGCGCCGCCGTCCTCTGCTCCAACGACCGGATCGAGACAAAGGACGTGCAACCGGACACCGCACCGCCAGAATCATCGGCCTGGCAAACCGGCGACATCGACTTCGATCGACTGGCGGACGCCGACACCCGCCTCCCCGACCTGCTCGAGTCGATCGAGAAAAAGGCCATCTGTGCCGCCCTCGAGAGGGTGGATCACGTGCAGGCCAGGGCCGCCGAAAGGCTCGGCATCACCAAGAGCCTCCTGCAATACAAGATGAAGAAATACGGCATCCAGAAAAAATAACGGCCGCCACCGGGGAAACCACGCACCTGTCAGAGCCTCCTTGCCGTGCCCCATGAACTTTGCTATGATGGATCATACCGAAACCACAAGCCAAACGAGGAATTGCCAACGTGATAGCGCCCATCGACATCTTCATCTTCATCTCCGCCATCAGCCTGGGCGGCATCGCCGTTCTTCTGATTCCGCTTCTCGTCCAACTCCGCCAGACCCTCAAACGGGCAGACACGCTCATGGAAGCGATGGCCAAGGAGATCGGCCCTCTCGCCACCGCCTTGACCTCGGCGGCGAACGAATTCAAGGAACTCTCCGCCACCGCCAACGACAAGCTTGACCAGACCGACGAATTTCTCCACTCCCTTGAAAAATCAGGGGATATTATTCTGCACACCAGCAAGATGCTCCGGGAATCAACAGCCCCGATTATCACCGAAGTCGGCGCCCTCAGCGCCGGGATCAGGGCGTTTACGTACTTTTTCACCAGACCGAACAGGTCGCGATAGGAGAACGCTTATGCCGAACAACGATTCCTGCAATTCCAATTCCGCTTTTTTATTTCTTTCCGGCGCCATCCTCGGTGCAACCGCCGCCCTTCTGCTTGCCCCCCGCTCCGGCAAGGAAACCCGTGAAAAACTCATGGAGTTCGGCGAGGATCTCCGCGAGAGGGCCGATTATCTCCCCGACGACCTGAAAGAACGCGGCGCCAGGATGGCGGAGCGTGGTCGCGAGATGATCGAGCGTGGACGGGATTTGATCAACCGGGGAACCGATATCATCGATGAGGGGAAGCATTATCTTGACGACAAGAAGGAGGCATTGAACGCCGCCATCAACGCCGGCCGCGAGGCCATGAAGCGGGAGCGCGAAACCCTGGCGGAGGCCATGGGCGACAAAGAATAGAAGCCTCCCAAGCGCGCACAAAAAAAGCGTTCCCGTGCCAACCACGGAGAACGCTTTTTTTTATGCGCGGCATCAACCGATGGGAAGAACGCTAGCCTTTCTCCGCCGCCTCTCCGCAGCAACCGCCGGCTTCGACGCCGTCGGTGCGGCCGCCCCAGTTGAGCTTGTTGCGTAAAATCTCAAAATAGCCTTTACGGGGAGAACCGATCAGCCGCAGCGGTTTTTCCGCCGCCTTGACCTCCAGGGCATCATCCTTCTTCATCTCCCAGGCAAAACGTCCGTCGACGATCACCTTAACCTCGCCTGCGTTGGCGGCAAGCCTGGTACAGAGTTGCATGGTGGCCGGCAACAGCACCGGCCGGCTCTCCAACATGAAGGGGCAGATCGGCGTCACCAGGATCGCCCGCAGGGCCGGATGGACCACCGGCCCGCCGGCGGAAAGGTTGTAGGCCGTGGAGCCGGTGGAGGCGGAGAAGATCAGGCCGTCCGCCTTGTAGGTGGTGATATACTCCTGATCGGCCCAGGTGCTGAGACGAACCAGCCGGTCAACGCTCCCCTTGCTGATCACCACGTCGTTAAGCACATACTGCCAGGGCGTTGCCTCCCCGGCGCGTCGCAGGCGGGCCTTGAGCATCATCCGCTCCTCGATGGCCACCGGCCCGGCCATGATGGCCTCCAGAACCTCATAGCGCTCGTCAACCGCCACCTCGGTCAAAAACCCGAGGCCGCCCATGTTGACCCCCACCACCGGAATCCCGTAGCGGCTGGCCTGATCGGCCACATGCAGCAGGGTGCCGTCACCGCCCAGGATGACCACCATGTCCATATCGGCGTCGATGGCGTCGATCACCGTGGTCACCGACCGCCGGGCAAACCAGTCTACCAGTTCCTTGCCGATGCGTTCCGGCTCGGGCGACTCCTTTTTAAGGACGATACCGACCTTGCGAATATCCATGCGGCTTATTTTTTATCCTCTTTGCTGCTAGCCGCCCCCAACTGCCGGGAGCGTTCGGTGGCCGCCTCGACGGCGTCCATGATCATTCCCTGCATGCCAGCCCGCTCCAGCACGTGCAGACCGGCGATGGTGGTGCCGCCAGGCGAGGTGACCATGGCCCGCAACTGCGCGGGATGGTCGCCGGTTTCCATGGCCAGTTTAACGGAGCCAAGAACGGTCTGCAAGGCCAGCATCTGCGCAACCGGCCGGGCCAGACCGACCTTGACGCCGGCATCGATCAGCGCCTCGATGAAGGAAAAGACATAGGCAGGACCGCTGCCGCTTAACCCGGTCACCGCATCCAGATACGGCTCAGCAACCACCACGCTTTGGCCGATGGCGGCAAAGATGCCTTGCGCGGCTTCCAGGTCGGCGGCGGTTGCGAGGCTGCCGCCGCTCAAGGCGGACGCGGCTTCCTGGACAATGGCCGGGGTATTCGGCATCACCCGGATCACCCGGCAGCCGGTGCCGGCAAGATTTTTCTCGATAAAGGCGATGGTGACCCCGGCTGCGATGGAGATGACGAGATGGCCGCCATTGATCTCCTTGGCCAGAGAGGCGAGCACCACCCCCATCACCTGCGGCTTTACGGCAAGAATAACGATGTCGCAGGCACCGATCATCAACCGGGCATCGTCGAAGACCTCGATGCCATAGCGATCATGGAGCAGGGCACGACGCTCCCCGGCAGGATCCGCGGCCATCACCCGGTCCGCCGAGAGCAGCTTGGCCTGCAGAATCCCCTTGATCAAGGCCTCGGCCATCAGGCCGCCGCCGACAAAACCTATCTTCCCGGATACACCCATCACTCTCTCCTTATTCCTGCCCAAACACCTGCACACACCGCCTTGCCCCAGCGGACTCCGACGGATTTCTCCTTATCAATCGGCGCATTATATTGTCCCGCCCTCTTCTCTGCCACCTATTTGCACAAAAAAAATGCCATGGGCGGCAGGCCCACGGCATTTGGCAAATCCCGGTTAGGGGGCTGGACTGGTCCGTTTCAGGCGGCGCAGGTCCCTCCGATGAACGGTGCGGCCGGCGGGGCCAGGAAGGGCAGGATCTTGTTGCCGGCGGCCTTGGTGGTGGTGATAACCCGCTCCAGCACGGTGTTGTCCGCCGCCTGTTCGAGACGGACAAAGCGCCAGCACTCCGGATTGGTGGCGATGGCCTGCATCATCCGCAAATGCTGGGCATGGCCGGCCTTGCTGGCGATGACATGGCCCATCAGCGGGCATCCGAGCAGGGCCAGGTCGCCGATCAGGTCGAGCACCTTGTGGCGGACAAACTCATCGGCGAAACGGAGCCCGTCCTTATTGAGGACCCCGAGCTGATCGACAACCACCGCATTATCGAGGGAGCCGCCCAGGGCATACCCGTGCGCCTTCAACTTCTTCACCTCGTCCATGAAGCCGAAGGTGCGGGCCGAGGCGATCTCGCGGGCGAAGCTCTTGGGATTAACGTCGATGGTGTAGGTCTGTCGGCCGATCATCTCGTGGGCGAAATCGATTTCACAGGTCACCTTCAGGCCATCGTAGGGAAGGACCCTGATCGTCTTGTCGCCGTCGCGGCAAACGATCTCCTTGATGATCTTGAGAACCCGCTTGGGGGCATTCTGGCGACGGCGGTGCACCTTCTGCAAGAGATGGACAAACGGGCCGGCGCTGCCGTCCATGATCGGCACCTCTGCCCCGTCGAGTTCGACCACCGCGTTGTCGACGCCAAGGCCGGCCAGCGCCCCGAGCAGATGCTCGGTGGTGGAAACAGCGGCCTCATCCTGGGCGATGGTGGTGGCGAGGCTGGTATCAACGACCTTGTTCATGAAGGCTGGCACCGACGAGGAAACCCCGATATCAAGCCGGACAAACCGGATGCCGGTGTCGACGGCGGCGGGCTTGATGGTCAGATTAACCGGTTTGCCCGAATGCAGGCCGATACCCGCGAAGCTGATTTTTTTACGAATGGTATATTGGAAGAGTTCCATGTCCGGATCGTTTCCCCTGGATATATGTGAATGAAGGTGGTGCCGCTCTCTGTATAAGGATTGCAACTGCTACTACGTCTATTGCAAAAATCGCGCCATCCTCCCGACATTCAGCCGGCAGGCGCCGGCAGACACCGACAACAGTACAACATCAACGACTTAAATAGCGTTCAACCCTGGAAGAGAGCAACAGGTCAGGCCCTGGCGCTGTGTAGAAAAAAACACACTCACGGATATCGGCGGCGAGGAAACACACAGCAAGCGATAAAGAACACTCAAGAAAACGCGCCCAGCCGGTCGGCCAGGAAGAGATCAAAATTCTCTTCCATGAAGAGCTCCACCTTCAAGGCCAGAACAGGGAAATCGCCGAAAAAGGGTTTCAGCTTGACGAAATCCTTCTCGGTGGTGATCAACGCCTGCGCGCCTTGCGCCTTGGCCCAGGCCGTCAGCGCCTCTACATCCTTGGCGGAGTAGGGGTGATGGTCCGAGAAGGCACGAAACGCGACAACCGTATAGCCTTCCTTGTTCAGGGTTTCGCGGAAGGAGGCGGGGGTGCCGATGCCGCAGAACCCGCACAGCTTGAGCCGTTTGGCCTTGTCGGCCGGATACACCTC
>JAOUHH010000354.1 GCA_029865195.1 Desulfobulbaceae bacterium | reverse complement strand
TTGTTGAATGATCGGGGCATGCTCTGCACCGCCCCCGACCGGCATGATCTTGACGGCTTTTTCGCCGCCAGGCTCGAGAGGCGATAGGAAAAAACATGGAACCGCAGTTTATCCGCATTCGCGGCGCGCGGATGCATAATCTGAAGAATATCGACGTCGATCTGCCCCGCAACAAGCTGGTGGTTTTCACCGGCCTGAGCGGTTCCGGCAAGTCGTCGCTCGCCTTCGACACCCTCTATGCCGAGGGGCAGCGGCGGTATGTGGAGTCGCTCTCCACCTATGCCAGGCAGTTTCTGGGGCAGATGGACAAGCCCGATGTGGACCTGCTGGAAGGGTTGTCGCCGGCGGTGTCCATCGAACAGCGCACCACCAGCCGCAACCCCCGCTCCACCGTCGGCACCATCACCGAGATCTACGACCATCTGCGCTTGCTCTTTGCCAGGGCCGGCCGCCCGCACTGCCCGGTGTGCGGCGACCTGATCCAGGCCCAGTCCATCCAGGACATGGTGCAGTCGCTTCTTGCCTACCCGGAGGGGACCAAGGTGATCCTGCTCGCGCCGGTGGTTGACGGCAAGAAGGGCGAGCACCGCGAGGCCTTGCAGCGGTTGCGGCGGGACGGGTATGTGCGGGTGCGGATCGACGGAGTGGTCTGCGATCTGGGAGAGGAAACCGCCCTTGAGAAAGGCAAGCGCCACTCCATCGAGGCGGTGGTGGACCGCCTGGTGATCAAACCGGCAGTGGCCCGCCGGCTTGCCGATTCGGTGACCACCGCTGTCACCCTGGCCGAGGGCTTTCTGCTGGTGCATTTCCCGGACACCGGCAAGGATCTGCTCTTCAGCGAGCGGGCCGGCTGCGTGAAGTGCGGTCGAAGTCTGCCGGAGCTTTCGCCGCAGCTCTTTTCCTTCAATAACCCCAAGGGGGCATGCCCCGAATGCGGTGGGCTTGGCGTCAAGCAGTTCTTTGATCCGCACCTAGTGGTGCCGGACCCGACGCTCAGTATCAAGGAGGGGGCCATCGCCCCGTGGGGCAACCCCTGGCTGCCGCCCGGCAAGCGGAGGTTTAAAAATTTCGATAACGCGGTCTCCATGCAGGGGCAGATGCTCGCCGGCCTGGCCGCGCATTACGGTTTCGATCTGGAGACGCCGTTCGGCAAGCTTGCGGCCAAGGTACAGACGGTCATTCTGCAGGGGTCCGGCCGCGAGGAGATCCGCTTTGAGTATCAGCGGGGGCAGCGCTACCTTTCCTCTAAGACTGCCTTTGAAGGGGTATTGCCGCAACTGGCCCGACGCTACCAGGAAACCTCCTCGGCGGCGGTGCGCGAGGACCTTGAACGGTACATGAATGAGCAGCCTTGCCCGGTTTGCCTCGGGGCCAGATTGAATCCGGAGGCGCTGGCGGTGCGGCTCGGGCCGTGGACCATCGCCCAGCTCACCGGGCTCAGCATCTACCAACTCTTTGAGACCCTGCCGGCCATTGAGTTTACCCCGCAGGAGCGTTTGATCGCCGACCGCGTCCTCAAGGAGATTGCCGACCGGCTGATCTTCTTGAAGGATGTGGGACTCGGCTATCTGTCGCTGGGGCGACGCGCCTCGACCCTGTCGGGCGGCGAGGCGCAGCGGATTCGCCTGGCTTCCCAGATCGGTTCGCGGCTGGCCGGGGTGCTGTATATCCTCGATGAGCCGAGCATCGGCCTGCATCAGCGCGACAACGAGCGGTTGATCCGGACCTTGTTCCGGCTGCGTGATCTGGGCAATACCGTGCTGGTGGTGGAGCATGACAGCGATACGATCATGGCGGCGGACCATGTTCTCGATATCGGGCCGGGGGCCGGGGTGCATGGCGGCGAGGTTGTCTATAGCGGCAATCTGGACGGATTGCTGGTCCACCCGCAGTCGCTCACCGGCGGCTATCTCTCCGGGCGGCTGGAGATCCCGGTGCCCCTAAAACGGGCACAGCCCCGGCGCGGGCAATGGTTGACGGTCAAGGGCGCCACCGCCAACAATCTCCGGGAGGTGACGGTGCAGTTCCCCGTGGGGGTGATGACCTGCGTCACCGGTGTTTCCGGATCCGGCAAGAGTTCGCTGGTCATCGAGACCCTCTACCGGGGGGCGGTGAATCATCTGCATCAGGGCCGCGAACAGGCCGGCGAATGCGCGGCGATCTTGGGGCTTGAACGGATCGACAAGGTGATCGACATCGACCAGAGCCCCATCGGCCGCAC
>JAOUHH010000150.1 GCA_029865195.1 Desulfobulbaceae bacterium | reverse complement strand
CCCTGTTCGGGATCATGCTGATCACCTTCACCGTTACCCAGTTCGTGCCCGGCGGCCCGGTGGAACGGATGCTCGCCCAGTTGAAGGGCCATGGCGGCAACGGCGGCGGCGAGGTGCGGATCTCCACCGCCGCCGATCTCTATCAGGGCGACAAGGGGCTTGACCCGGAACGGGTGGAACAGCTCAAAAAGCTCTACGGCTTCGACAGGCCGCCGGTGGAGCGGTTTCTGCGGATGATGAAGAACTACCTGTTCTTCGACTTCGGCGACTCCTACTACCACCACCAGAGCGTGGTGGATCTGGTGATCTCCAAGCTGCCGGTGTCGATGTCGCTGGGGCTGTGGTCGTTTCTGATCGTCTACGCCACCTGCATCCCGCTGGGCATCGCCAAGGCGGTGCGCGACGGCTCCCGCTTCGACGTCGCCACCAGCACCTTCATCCTCATCGGCTACGCCATCCCCGGCTTCGTGCTCGCCATCGCCCTCATCGTCCTCTTCGGCGGCGGCAGCTTCTGGAACATCTTCCCGCTGCGCGGGCTGGTTTCCGACAACTGGGGCGAACTGGCCCTCATCGACAAGGTCCTCGATTACCTCTGGCACATGGTGTTGCCGATCATCTCCAGCACCGTCGGCAGCCTGGCGGTGATGACCCTGCTCACCAAGAACAGCTTCCTCGAGGAGATCCACAAGCAGTACGTGCTCACCGCCCGGGCCAAGGGGCTGGAGGAGAACCGGGTCCTCTACCGGCATATCTTCAGAAACGCCATCATCCCCATCATCACCGGCTTTCCCGGCTCCTTCATCACCGCCTTCTTCACCGGCAGCCTGCTCATCGAAACGATCTTCTCCCTGGACGGCATGGGCCTTCTCGCCTACGAGTCGATCTTGAACCGAGACTACCCGGTGGTGCTGGGCACCCTCTACTTCTTCACCATCATCGGCCTCATCTCCCGGCTGCTGTCGGATTTGAGCTACGTGGTGGTGGACCCCCGGATCACCTTCGACAGCATGGAGTCACAGTGATGGCACGGCAGCACAACAGCCTCTGGCGCCGACGCTGGCAACGGTTCAAGAAGAACCGGCGCGGCTACTACAGCCTGATCATCTTCTCCATCCTCTTTGCCTTGAGCCTCTCTGCCGAGCTTATCAGCAACGACAAGCCGTTTCTGCTCTCATACCACGGCGAGTTGTATGCGCCGATCTTCAAGGTGTATCCGGAGACCACCTTTGGCGGCGATTTTGCCACCGAGGCCGATTACCGCGACCCCTACATCCTCGACAAGATCACCCACAACGGCAACTGGGCGCTGTTTCCGCCCAACCCGCACGCCTACGCCTCCATCAACACCCAGCTCAACGTGCCGGTACCCTCCGCCCCCACCGAGGTCAACCTCCTCGGCACCGACGACCGCGGCCGCGATGTGCTGGCCCGTCTGATCTACGGCTTTCGCCTGTCGGTGCTCTTCGGTCTGGCCCTGACCATTATCGGCACCCTGGTCGGCATCCTGGCCGGCGCGGTGCAGGGCTACTTCGGGGGGAAGACCGATCTCGCCATCCAGCGCTTCATCGAGATCTGGAGCGCGATGCCGGAGCTGTACCTGCTGATCATCTTCGCCGCGATCTTCAAACCGAGCATCGGCCTGCTGTTGATCCTGCTGTCGCTGTTCGGCTGGATGGGGTTGTCCGATTACGTGCGGGCCGAGTTCCTGAAAGGGCGCAACCTCGATTACATCAAGGCGGCGAAGGCCCTGGGGGTGGGGAATGTCACCATCATGCTCCGGCATCTGCTGCCCAACGGAATGACCCCGGTGATCACCTTCCTGCCCTTCCGGATGTCAGGCTCGATCCTGGCCCTCACCAGCCTCGATTTCCTGGGCCTCGGCGTCCCGCCGCCGACCCCGTCGCTGGGCGAGCTGCTGGCGCAGGGGAAAAGCAATATCGAGGCGTGGTGGCTGTCGCTTTCGACCTTCGTGGTCCTGGTCGGCACCCTGGTGCTCCTGATCTTCATCGGCGAGGCCCTGCGCGAGGCCTTTGACCCCAGAAAGGTGTAAAGAGCACGACTGTGGTGCAAGGTTTGCGGATAAAACCCCTCACCTCGCTCCCCGATAACAGAGGCCATACAAGAAAAATGCTGCTCGAACTGAAAGACCTTACCGTCAACCTGGCCACCGATGCAGGCACCGTGCAGGTGCTGGACCGGGTCTCCTTCGCCATGCGCGAGGGGGAAACCATGGCCCTGGTCGGCGAATCGGGCTCCGGCAAATCGGTGACCGCGCTCTCCATCCTCCGCCTGCTGGAAACCGTTGCCCAGGTCCAGCACAGCGGCGAGATCCGCTTCGAGGGGCAGGACCTGTTGCAGCTTGCCGAACCTGCCTTGCGCAAGATTCGCGGCAACCGCATCGCCATGATCTTCCAGGAGCCGATGACCTCCATGAACCCGGTCTACTCGGTGGGCGATCAACTGATGGAGCCGCTCCTCGTGCACCAGGGGCTCAACAAGGAACAGGCCCGGCAACGGGCCATCGAACTGCTCCGCCGCACCGGCATCCCCGACCCGGAACAGCGGCTGGCAAGCTTTCCGCACCAGCTCTCCGGCGGTCAGCGGCAACGGGTGATGATCGCCATGGCCCTGGCCTGCCGGCCGAAGCTCCTCATCGCCGACGAGCCGACCACCGCCCTCGATGTCACCATCCAGGCCCAGATCCTCGAGCTGATCAAGGATGTCCAGCTGGAGCTGGGGATGGCGGTGCTGCTGATCACCCACGACCTCCACATGGTGCGGAAGATCGCCTCCACCGTGCAGATCATGCACCGGGGAAGGATCGTCGAGCAGGGGCCCACCGAGACGGTGATGAATAAGCCGCAGGACCCGTACACCATCAAACTGCTGGAGAGCGTGCCCAAGGGGGAGGCAAGTGCCAAGGAAGAACGGCCGGTGATGCTTGCGGTGCGTGATCTCAGATGCCACTTCCCGGTCAAGGCCGGTTTTCTGAAACGGACGGTGGGCACGATCAAGGCGGTGGACGGGGTCGATCTCTCCGTCCGCGAGGGCACCACCTACGGGATCGTCGGCGAATCCGGCTCCGGCAAGACCACCCTTGGCATGTGCATCCTGCGCCTTACCGGCTGCCGGGGCGATATCGTCTATCAGGGCCGGGATCTGCTGGCCTGCTCAAATCGGGAGATGCGGCCGCTCAGGAAGGAGTTGCAGGTGGTCTTCCAGGACCCCTTTTCCTCGCTGTCGCCACGGCTGACCATCGAACAGATCATCGGCGAGGGGCTGGAGGTGCATGGCATCGGCGGCAACCGCGCCGAGCGGCGGAAGATCGTCGAGGAGACCCTGGTGGAGGTGGGGCTCGATCCGGCCATGGCCGACCGCTACCCCCACGAGTTCTCCGGCGGCCAGCGGCAGCGGATCGCCATCGGCCGCGCCGTGGCCCTGCGCCCGAAGCTGCTGGTGCTGGACGAACCGACCAGCGCCCTCGACATGACCGTGCAGGCACAGATCATTGCGCTCCTGAAACGGTTGCAGGAAAGCCACCGGATGACCTACATCTTCATCTCCCACGACCTCCGCACCATCCGCGCCCTGGCCGATGAGATCGCGGTGATGCAGAACGGCCGCATCGTCGAGGCAGGCCCGGCGCGCACCATCTTCGCAGACCCGCAACACCCCTACACCAAAACCCTCTTCGCCGCCGCCTTTGATCTGGCGGTGGCCGGTTGACGGCACCCGCCTGCAGATAATCCCTTAACGATGGCGCTCGGCGATGGCGGTGAACATCCGCACCAGCCCGGCACTGAGGGTGAAGATGGCCTTGATGTGGAGGTTTATCTCGCAACATCGATCAAAGAGGATGGTGAGCTTGGAGGGAAGGTCGTCCTCCGCCCCCTGGTAGCAGATAAGGATGGGGGCCTTGGGCAGCGGATGGAGGACGATGGCGATATCGGCCTCATACCACTCGATGGTCTTGCCCTTGAAGAGATCGACGATATCCCCGAGAAGTCCCTGGTTGGCATCGGCGAGGAGCCGCAGCGGTTCCTCGCAGCGGCTTCGGAACAGCGGCTGCCACTCGATACCGCCCTGAAACTCCCGAAATGAGAGCCACTGGCCGGTGATCTCGGCGTGGGTCGGGTGAGTGATATACGAGAGCAACGGCGCCCGCACCCAGGAGATGACATGACACTCAGAGGTGATCTCGCCCCGGGCGTCGACGATGAAATCCTTGCCCATGGAGTTGACGACGAGGCGATTGTCCCGCACCGTGGCACCGATCTGCGGGGCCACCACGGCAAAATCGATGGAAGCCATTTTCCGCAGCAGCTTGTCGATGAATTCGGCTTGGCCCACCTCCCCCTCTTCCCGCGGGCGGGATGCCTGCGGCAACGCCCGACGCAGTTCGGGAGCAAGCTCCGGGCAAGCGCCCAGGCCTTTCCGCCCGGCCGCCACCTCGGCGGCAAAGGCCAGGCACGACGGCAACTGACAGAGACCGCAGTTGGTTTTGGGCAGCAGTTTGTAAATCTTTAACGGATTGCCGGCAAACTCGCTCACCACACCCTCATTCCTCGCCATTCCCACCTTGTTACAACAAAAAGGCCGCCAGTCGGGGCATCCCCGACGTGCGGCCTTTCAATTTACGGCATCACGATCCCGATCGATCAGTCGTCGAAATCACCGGCCGGCCCCTTGTCGGTATCGAGGCTTGCGGCCCTGGCAACGATCTTATCGCCGGTCCAGTTGGCCGGATCTTCTATACGCGTCCCCTTGGGGCCCATATCATAAGACCCGGCGGCCAGAATCGCTTCAACCGCATGGGTTGCCGTGCCTTCGGCGTTGAAGACGTTGACCAACAGCTCGTAGACAAAATCCTCAACCCGCTTGATCATCCGCTCGCGGATGGGCTGGGGCTGCCCCATCAGCTTGGTCTCGAAGGGGAGGTTGAGGCTCTTGTAGTTGCCGCCCTTCCAACCGCGTTCGTTGGCGTAGGCAACCATCTGCTGCCACATCGCCTCGGTGACGCCCGCCTCGGGCACCTTCTTGAAGTTGCCGTCGCCGTCGAGAATGGCGTTGCCGTAATCGTTCACCTCAAGCCCCCAGGAGATCATCTGCAGGGCGGTGGCGACATTGGCCTTGGTAGTGCGGGTCTGCTGGGCGATCTCGCGCAAACGGTCGGAGCTGTTGCCGGAGGTGCCGTGCTGGGCGCCGGAAACCTTGTAGGGTGCCAACGCCTCGTGGATCTCGGCGGTGAGTCCGACCTGAATGCCCTGGCCACTGGCCTCGATGCCGTGGGTGGTGCCATTGTTGAGCGCGATCCAGTCGGCGAAGATGCCGTGGGCGTTGAGCCCCCGGATCAGGAACAGCGCCTCGGCCGAGGAGGAAAGCCCCTGCGAGCCCTTGATCTCGCCCACCTCGGTTTCAAGCCCGGCCCAGGTCGGCACCAGTTGCGCCAAGGCAAGATTGGTGAGGAGATTCTTGTCGTCCGGCATGTGGGAGGCATCGATGGCGATGGAGGTGATGCCCGCCTCGAAGAGGGTGGGAATCTCCACCTTGGCGAAATCGATGTCACTCTCCTTCTTCAGGCCGTAGTGATCGGCATGAATGGCCACCGGGATGGTGATTCCCATCTCGTTGCAGGCGGCATCGACTTGGCGCGCCATATTCCAATAGTTGGTCGGGCAGTAGGCGTTGGCGCCGCCCTCGGAACGGGCGATCTCGATGATCAGGGCCGCGTTGGCGCGCTGCGCCGCCCGCAACGCCCCACGGATGATGAAATTGTTGCGGCCGTTGGCGGCCATGGTCATCGCCTTGCCCTTGGCGAGCATGGCCCGGTCGATGACCTTGCCGCTGACGATAAGCGCCTTCGAATTGGGGAAAAGCTTGACGATATTGGGCGGTCTCCCGACCGCGAGCGCCTTATTATAGTCTGCCTGACTGATAGCCATGTGCATACCTCCGTAAATGAATGTCTGGGGGCCCCGTCACCACGCGGCACCTGGGTTTATCTGTAAAAAGAGGAGCAAATATCGAAAAATTTTACGATAAAGCGAGTTGGTAATCCATCAAAAAATCCACCGGCATGATTTCCGGTCTTCACTCCGGGAACATTTGCGCCGCACTTGCCACATGAAGGACAGCCAGACAGGCCGGCACCCGATCCTGCCGCCAATGGCTGATCGCCCACTGCCAGAACGCAGCCACCCCGGCCTCGCGCAACTCCACGGGCGGCTCCTGGCCCAGAAAATCGAGGGCAAGCCAGAGCGCGGGCAGCGGATCGGCATCGGACAACGGGGCCGCATGGGTCTGCTTGGAAAGCTTTTCGCCGTCACGGTTGACGGCCACCGGCAGGTGGAGATACCGGGGGGTGGTCAAACCCAAAACCTGTTGCAGGTAGATCTGCCTGGGCGTGGAATCGAGCAGATCACTGCCACGCACCACCTCGGTAATCCCTTGCGCGGCGTCATCGACCACCACCGCTAATTGATAGGCATACTGCCCATCAGCGCGAAAGACAACAAAATCTCCGACCTCATGCAAAAGATTTTGCCGCTGTTCGCCCTGGAGCTGATCCACAAAGGCGATCTCTGGACCATCGACCAGCACCCGCATCGCCTGTCGCTTACGGGCATTGGTCATCTTCCTGCCGCGACAGGTGCCTGGATACACCCCGGGCGGCAATTGCAAGGCCGCACGGCTTTCCGCCAACAGCTTCCGCGAGCAGTCGCAGGGATAGGCAAGGCCGCTCTTGCCCAACTCCTCAAGTGCGGCCCGGTATGCCTCACTGCGGCTGCTCTGCCACATCACCTCGCCGTGCCATTCAAAGCCATAGGCGTCGAGGGTGCGCAGAATCTGGTCGGCGGCCCCCCGCACCTCCCGGAGCGGATCGATATCCTCCATCCGCACCAGCCAGCGACCGTTAAGACTCATCGCCCGCAGGTAACTGCCCATGGCCGCCACCAGCGATCCGAAATGCAACGGCCCGGTGGGCGACGGCGCAAACCGGCCCACATAAGGGCGCTCGGAGGCGCA
>JAOUHH010000353.1 GCA_029865195.1 Desulfobulbaceae bacterium | reverse complement strand
CGCCAGCCTCTCACTTTACGGTCTGGGCAGAAAGGATTTCATCTATGACCTGAAGAACTGTAAGCACCTGATCCTTTTCGGCCGCAACATCCTCGCGTCCCTGCGTGTTGCCGAGGCAAATCAGGTGCTGGACATGCTTGAAGCCGGCGGCAAGATCACTTACGTGGATGTTCGCCAGACCATAACCGGCATCAAGGCCGACCGATTCTTTCAGGTCCGACCGGGCACCGACTACGCGCTGGCGTTGGGCATGATCCACGAGGTGATCAAAACCAACGGCTACGACAAGGATTTCATCGCCCGCTATGTCAAGGATTTCGACAAGCTTGAGGCCTTCATCAAGCCCTACACCCCGGAATGGGCGGCCACGGAATGCGGTATCAAGGAGAACCGGATCAGGGAGTTCGTCGCCGAAGTCTGTGCGGCCAGGCCCAAGGTGGTCTTTCATCCTGGCTGGATGCTCTCCCGTTACCGGGATTCCTTCCATGCCAGTCGGGCATTGCATATCCTCAACATCCTGATGGGCAACGTCGAGGTCGAGGGCGGGCAGATTTTCCCCAAGGGGCCGGGCGACTGCGGCGTCAAGGGAATCCGCAGCCTGGACGAGCAGATTCCCAAGCCCACCGCCAAACGTGCCGACGGGGTGGGCTGGAAATACAAACATTTCGACAAGGGGCCGGGGCTCTTTCACCTTTTCTACGAAGCCATGCGCACCGAGGACCCGTATCCCATCAAGGGCATTTTCTGCGTCCGCCATGATCCATTCACCTGTTTCCCGGATCCCGCCGCCCAGAAGGAGGCCTTGGACAAATGCGACCTGCTGGTTTCCATCGATACCCATTACAGCGAATTCGGCTGGTACTCCGATGTTATCCTGCCGGAGTCAACCTATCTGGAGCGGGACAGTATTATCGCCACCCAGAAAGGTATTAAGCCCCGCTTCATTGTGCGCCGCAAGGCTGTTGACACTCCGCACGACACCAAGGGGATATGTGAGATCTTCAAACAAATGGCCGACCGGGTGGGCATCGGCCAATACTTCCCGTACAACTCCATGGAAGAATTGTGGGCGTGGCAGCTGGAACCAACCGGCTACAAGATAGAGGATTTCGACGCCAAGGGCTTTGTGGCCCTTTCCGAGAAACCGCTCATGTATGATCCGGCCAAACTGGAAGGCAAATTCAAGACCCCGTCCGGGAAGATCGAGATCATCTGCGAAAAGCTGACCGAGGCTGGCCTCGAATCCCTGCAACCATACAAAAGCCCTGAAACACCACCCAAAGGGCAATTCCGGCTGGTCTTTGGCCGCTCGCCGGTCCATGCCCACAGCCACACCATCAACAACCCGCTGCTCCACGAACTGATGCCGGAGAACACCCTCTGGATCAACCAACGGGTGGCGGCCAAGATGGGGATCGAGGATGGCGACTGGGTGGACATTAACAGCCCGGGCGGCGCCACCGGCACCATCAAGGCGCATGTCACCGAATTCATTCATCCGGAAGCGGTTTATACCGTCCATGGCTTTGGCCGCCAGATTCCGCTCCAGACCAGGGCCTATCATGCCGGAGTTGGCGACCAGAAGCTGATGAAGGGGTTGCTTCAGGAGATGGATCCGGCCGGTGGCGGACTTTGCTTGTGCGAATGTTTCGTTACGGTCAGGCGGAGTTCGAAGAACCCCAAGAGGAGGGTCGAACTATGAACAAATACATGCTCTATCTCAACTCAAAACGATGCATCGGCTGTCACGGCTGCGAGGTGCATTGCAAGAGCAACAAAAAGCTACCGGTGGGACCGATCCTCTGCGAAATCAGCCATGCCCCGCTCAAGGTTGTGCGCGGGGTTCCCAAAACCGAATACCGCTTCCGATCCTGTTATCATTGCGAGGATCCCTACTGTGTGCCGATCTGCCCCACCGGAGCGATGCAGAAACGCGACGACGGCATCGTCTTTGTCGATCAGGAGAAATGCATCGGCTGCATGGCCTGCGTCGGGGCCTGCCCCTGGTCAATCCCCCAGCATAACCCGGAAACCAACAAGGTGGTGAAATGTGATTACTGCCTGGATCGGGTGGATGCGGGGCTCAAACCGGCCTGTGTCACCCGTTGCACCACCCACGCGCTGAAGCTGGTAACTCTGACCGAGGTTTGAGTCAACAAAGAAGGGCCGGAGTGGGATTCCTCATGTTTTACAGGAAACTCCCCCCGGCCCTTCTTGTTCGTTTTCTGCAATCACAG
>JAOUHH010000149.1 GCA_029865195.1 Desulfobulbaceae bacterium | reverse complement strand
CGCTCCCGCTCGCTGCAGTGGGCGTCGATGATATTGAAGTGATAGCCGAAACGGAAGCAGAGGTTGACATACTCCTCGCTGATGATGGCGATATTGTGGCCGGTGTACTGCCCGTTCAAGGTATCGGCGGGGGCGTTCAACATGCTGCTCATCAGATCCCGCATCCCCACCGGCATGGTCTTCCGGTGCCAGACGTCGGGGAAGAGCATCCCCTGCAGGATGGCGCGGAAGGGGATGGAGTTGATGGCACCGAAGGGCACCCGGTCCACGGGCGCGTCCGGGGCGATGCCGCCTTCGAGATCGATGACCATGATCCCGGCCGGGATGGGCAGGTCCAGATGGCGGGCGAGATAATGGCGGCGCAGGCATTTTTCGTCACGCCCCACATCCACCAGCCGGACCACCGCCTTTTCGTGGCTGAAGCGGAGCATGTCGTGATAGGTCTTACACCCCTCCGGGGTGAAATTCTGCATCAGCGGGTCCACCAGATGCAGCCGGGACACCGCCTGCAGCAGGCGCCGCAGCAGCCGGAACTCGTAGCTGGCGGCAAGGTTCATGCTGTTGGCGGCCTGATAGGTGAGCAGTTCCACCACCCGGCCGCGATAGATGCGCCGGTCCTCGGCGTCGACGGTGATGATCTCGCCCGGCGCCACCTTGCCGAGGATCCGGTCGACTCCAACCAGACAGGGCACCCGCAGCTCCCGGCAGAGGGTGGCCATATGGCTGACCGGCGTGCCGATTTCGGTGATGATGGCTGCGGCCCGGTGCATGACGGTAATGAAGCGGGAGGAATCGCGCCGGCTGACCAGGATGCCGCCGTCCGGAAAATTTTCGAGATCCGCCGGGGAATTCACCATCACCACCGGCCCGCAGCCGATACCCTGCTGCGCCACCCGGCCGGCGTCCGCGTTCACCAGTTCATATTGATCGAGCCGCTCCGGCAAGCCGCGCGGGCCGGTGGACGGCTCCACCAGCAACAGGGAGCGGCTCTGCAGAATAAACAACCGGCCATCGGCGTCAATGGCCCATTCGATATCCTGGGGCCGCTTGTAGTAATTCTCGATATGGACCGCCAGCCGCGTCAGTTCCTGCAACTGCCGGTCGTCAAGACAGGGCCTGTCGCGCAGCTGCGCCGGCACCGCCTGTTCCACCAGCCCCGGCGCCTCGCCGAGATAGATGGCATTGCGCTTGTCGGCGATATTGCGCTCCACCACCGGCCAGGGCTCCTGCTTGCCGAC
Organism: Desulfobulbaceae bacterium; assembly: GCA_029865195.1. Classification (GTDB taxonomy): domain Bacteria; phylum Desulfobacterota; class Desulfobulbia; order Desulfobulbales; family UBA5123; genus UBA5123. The sequence continues at coordinate 5,860 of JAOUHH010000149.1, read as the reverse complement.
AATAAAGGTATCGGTGGGGTTGGCCCCTTCCACCACCGACTCACCCTGCCCCCAGGCGCCGACCACCACCAGCCGTTCGTCGGCGGGGTTGCCGCTGTCGACGGTGTACACCACCCCGGCGGCGCGGGAATCGATCATCCGCTGACAGCCGGCGGCGATGGACATCTGCCCCTCCTCGGGGAAGAGCTGCCGCCGATAGCGGACCGCCTTGGCCCCGAAGAGACTGGCCGCCACCATCCGGTAGGCGGCAAAGACGGTGGGGGCGGCCGCCTCGACGTTCAGTTCGGAATGGAATTGCCCGGCAAAGGAGAAATCCATATCCTCTTCCTGGGCGCTGCTGCGCACGGCCAGACAAAAATCCGCATCGCCGCCGGCCTCACGCATCCTCCCGAGCGCCGCCTCAAGTTCGGCGAGGAGGCCGGGGGGCGGCTCGGCTTCAAGCACGCCGCGTTTAAGCTGTTGCCGCAGGTCGTCCAGTTCCGTTTCCGCCACCGCCGGATCGGCCATCATCAACTCGAAACGGTCCAGATCGGCGCGCAGGCCGTTGGCGTCGATGAGTTCGTGGTAGGCGCAGGTCGTGATCACAAACCCGTCCGGCACCCGCAGTTGCTGATCGAGCATCATTTCGGCGAGATGGGCGTTCTTGCCGCCGACAATGGCCCAGTCGAGGGTGGTCACCTTGGCGAGATCGAGGAGGAGCGGTCCGTCGCGATCCTCACGACGGGCGATGATCGCCTGCAAGCGGCTGGCGAGCTTCTGGTACACCGGGTAGAGCCCCGGATACTGCCGGTCGGTGAGGTCGTTGAGGGCTTCGATGGATTCGGCGACGGTGGCCGAGAGGGTTTCGATACTGCCTTTGATATACTGCTGGTCGAAGATGTAGTCGCCGCTCAGCTTCTCGCCCAGATCGGCGATGATGGTGAGGGCACGGTTGTTGACCTGCAACACCCGGCGAAACCGTTCAAAAATGAGCTTCGCCGGGGAGCAGGATGCCGCCCCGGCCGCAGGACGCAGCCAGGGCAGATTCAGCAAGCTTCGCAACTGATCAAACAAAGAACCATCCTCCCGACTTAGACTGTGATGTGTTCCTAACGATACCAAGATCGGGAGAATCTGTCCCCTGCCACTTCCAAGTGAAGTGGTACTTCTTCTTAATGGCTGCCGCCGCCCTTCTTGAAGATGGCGCCAACCGCAAAACCGGCGACCATGGCGATGATCACCGCCAACACCCCGTACACGGCGGGGTTGTTGAAGGCAAGCCCGGACAACTGCTTGACCACCCCGGCCTGCTCAACGGTGATGGGAGCGCTGGCCCGATCGACTACCTGGCCGTCGCGTACCGCGAACACCTCGACGGTGTAGTTCGCCGGCGGCGCCTGGAAGGGCCAGGCCACGGTAAGGGTGTACTCGTCACCGGTTTCGCCGTGACGGCGGACGATGGTGCCTTCCTGAACGTTGTAGAGGTTTTCGGCCTTCTTGAATTTCAGGTATTCATCAAACCATTTCGCCTCCACCTCGACACCGTCGGTGCGCTCCATGGTGGAACCGGCGCGCAGGGCGTCGTAGCCGAGCACGTTGGCGGTGCGTCCGGCGGCATCCACCATGGTCTCAATCGAGCCGGTGCTGTACAGCATGTAGACATTAGGCACATTCTTGAATTCCATGTTGCCCATCTTCATCCAGAACAGACCGCTGGCCTTACCCTTGTATTTGAGATGCACGTCGCCGGTGGTGGAACTGATCTTGACCAGCAGGTCGTCACCGGGGCCGCTGGTGCCGGTGACGGTAAGTGTTGCCCCGTTGTAGAAGAGATTGATGGGGATATCGTCAGGGCTCACCTGACAGGTCAGGGCCTGCGCCGGGGTCGCCGGCAGGGCCGCAACGATGAAGAAGAGGCCGGCCAGCAGGGCCAAAAGGCCGTTTACGGAAACTTTATTACGCAACATGATCAATGTCCTCCAGCGTATGCAAGCAGGAGCGACGGTTCCATGACCAGCTCCAGAATGATTTTCACGGTTACCGCCAAGACGATGATGGAAAGCAGAACCTTCAATTGCTCGCCATGCAGCTTGCGACCGAGGATGGTGCCGATCTGCGCGCCGAACACCGATCCGATCAGCAGCAGCAGGGCGAGAAGGAAGTCAACGGTGCGGTTGCTGTACGCCTGCAAAAAGGTTACCTCGGTGCAGGTGAACATGATCTGAAAGAGGCTGGTGCCGACCACTACGTGCATGGGCATCCGGAGCAGGTAGATCATTACCGGTACCATCAGGAAGCCGCCGCCGACCCCCATGATCGCCGCCAGAACGCCGACGAAGGTGCCGAGGCCCAGGGGCAGCAGGGCGGAATGGGTGACGCCGGATTTCTCGAACACGGTCTGCATGGGCAGCTTGCTCAGCAGGCCGCCGGACTTCTTGGCCGGAGCCGCCTCGCTGGCGCCGGCGTTTGCCTTGCTCTTGCGCATGGCGTTGAGGCTCTCCACAAACATGAAGGAACCGACCACGCCGAGCATCACCACATAGGTCATCTTGATCAGGAAATCCGCGCCGCCGGTGGCACGCAGGATCTTGATCACCTGGACGCCTGCCGCGCCGCCGACGAAGCCGCCGATCAGCAGGTAGAGGCCCATCTTGTAGTCAACGTTGCCGAGCCGCCAGTGCGCCAGGGTGCCGGACGCGGAGGCGGCGACAATCTGGTTGGCATCGGTGGCGGCGGCAATGGTCGGCGGGATGCCGATCATCATCAACAGCGGCGTCATCAGGAAACCGCCCCCGACGCCGAAAAGGCCGGAAAGCAGCCCAACGGCAAGACCGAGCCCCGTCACCACCAGGTAGTTCACACTGGTCAGGGCGATTGGTAAGTACATGAACATGTGTTTCTCCTCCATTTAAATTGAAAAAAGTTGTTAAAACCATCTCTGCCATCCCCTTCGGCCGCCGCCACGCCGGTCATCTTCCCGACGACTCGGCGCTTGCAACCTCACTGGCTGACAGCTGCCGTACAACCCGCTCGAACATCTCGTTGTCCCACGGTTCGGTCACCAATACCCAGAACGCCTTGGGGTACCAGTGCGCGTCGCTGAGCAACCGACCGCGCAACCCCTCCAGCCAACGGGTTTTGCGATCCATGGCGGTTTTTGTCCGACTACCGGCAATCAGACAGAAGATCCGGTAGGTACGGAAGAAACCGAGCAACTCCTCGTCGGCGGCGTCAAGCAGGGAATGCCAGCGCACCTGCACCCCCTCTGCCCGCCCGAGCCAGGCGGAGAGCAACATCGGCTCCTGCAGACGATTCTCGGCCATCGATTTCGCCGCCGGGCCGGTCGCACCCTCGCCCGCCCGGCCGATGACCACCGCATGCACGATCTTGCCGGTTCGCTTGGCAAGCTCAATGGCATGCAGGCTCGCGCACAGGTCCGCCGCATCTCCCCTGATCAAAACGGCAATACCGGCGTCCTCGCTTTGCCTCTCCAAACCTCTCACGCTCCACTACCCTCCCGGTGCCGTAAAAATCAGGTTCCCATTGAGCAATAGTTGTGCCGGTCAACAATAATTATTTTTTGATTACGTAACAGATTGATTTTATGAGAAATAGCTAAGAAGCGACACGGAACGCCGCCCCGCGGCGCCCCACGGCGATTGTTTCAGATCGAGACAATATGTCCGATCATGCCGGAATCACGCGCTTTCCGACCACGAAACAGTTGTTCAGTTGTGAAACAGTGGATTAATGAGGCGCGCCTGCGGAGAACGGAGGGGTCCGCACGGGGTCGGCGAGAAAGGAAACAAATCAGAACAATAACAACTAACTACAATCAACCGAGGCCGTTCTTCCGCGTCGGCAGAAGATCAAATTCATGCAGCCGCCGCCAGAGCGTGGTGCGGGAAATGCCCAGCACGCGGGCGGTCTCGCTCTGGTTGAAACCGGTCTGGCGGTACGTCTCGAAGATATGATCCTTCTCCATCGCCTTCAGCGGCAGGACCGCGTCCTCGGCCGGCACCGGCTTCGCTTCCCCCATGGAGAGGTCAGGCGGCAGATCGCCAACCCGCAATACCCCATCCTGCGAAAGCGCCACCGCCCGCTCGGCAATATGCTGCAACTCACGCACGTTGCCCGGGAAGGCGTACCCGTCAAGGGCGGCCATGAAGGCATCGTCGATGCGCGGCTTGGGCTTGCCGAAATGGCGGGCGAAGTGTTCGGCGAAATGGATCAGCAGGGCCGGGATATCCTCCCGTCGCTTGCGCAGGGGCGGCAGCTCGATGGTCACCACCTTGAGCCGGAAATAGAGATCCTGCCGAAAGGCGTGGGCGGCGATCATCTTCTCGATATCCTGATTGGTTGCGGCGACAAAACGCACATCAAGGCCGATGGGCTTCACCCCCCCCACCCGCAAGAAGGTCCGCTCCTGAATCACCCGCAGCAGCTTGACCTGCATGGAAAGCGGCATCTCGCCGACCTCATCGAGAAAAACCGTGCCGCCATTTGCCGACTCGAGCAGCCCCTGGCGGGTGCTCACCGCGCCGGTGAACGCGCCCTTTTCATGGCCGAACAACTCGTTGGCGACCAGATCCTCGGCAAAGGCGCCGCAGTTGAAGGGGACAAAGGGGGCGTTGGCCCGGGGGCTGTTCTGATGCAGGGAGCGGGCCACCAGTTCCTTGCCGGTGCCGGACTCGCCTTGGATAAGGATGTTGCAGTCAACCGGCGCCACCTGGGCGATGGTCTTGAAGATGGCGCGCATTGAGGGTGAAGCGCCGATGATGCCGCCGAAGCGGTCAAACCCCTCATCAACCTTGCCCGCCGCCGCCTCGTACCGCTGCCGCAACGCATCGGCGATCACATCCCGCAGGGCCTCCAAGCGGAAGGGCTTGGCCAGATAATGAAAGGCGCCCTTCTTGGTGGCGTCAACGGCATGGTCGATGGAGGCATAACCGGTGATAAGGATCACCGCCGTGTCCGGGATCAGGGGATGCAGCCGCTGCATCAGCTCGACGCCGTCGGCACCCTGCAGATGGACATCCATCACCAGGACATCCGGCGGTGCCTCGCGGAGCCGCCCCATGGCCTCGGCGGTATCGACAAACCCTTCGGTCTGATACCCGTCCCGCTTCAGGGCGTGCACCAGACGTCGAACGGTTATCACCTCATCATCAAGAATAACTATTCTCGGCTGCTTGTCGTCTCTGGCTTCCATTACTCTGTCCGCGAACTGCTGTGGCAAATCATAACTGCCGGTTTTATGGTTAAAAATGTAAAGCCGGCGCCTGCCCCTAACGGACAAAACGCCGACAGTCATTGTTTGTGATTAGTACTCTCGACTGCGGTTGTCAAGAGGGATCAACGCAAACCATAACCAACACCGGCTGTGCGCAGGGACGGTCGACACACCGGCACAGCAAGAACCAACATGCCGAATTATCGTCAGAAATTATTGGGTATCTTTAGGATAGGGTCAAAAAATGCCGGATATCGCAATACCATTACGACAATATTTTATTAAGGGGCTTAGGAAGCAAAATTAAGAAAGTGGCCGCTTTCTCAACATAGCCAGCAATATTTTGTATAGATTTTCAGCGCGGAGGTTGAAACGAAATTCTGACTCTTTCAAGTGAAGAAAAAAGGTTTCACTTGAGACACCATTGAATTTCACCAACCGCCTTTTGGCATAGCTCCAAAATGATTCTATGCCGTTAATGTGTCGACTCCCGGCAGCGAACTCATTGTTGCCATGGTGTACTCGGAAATGTTTCGAGTAGCCGACATCAACCAAGCCATTATAACCGCGCCAACCGTCAGTATGAATGATGCTTTCTACTGACACATGCCCTCTGATCACCTTGATAAGAGAGGCTTTTGAGGTATC
>JAOUHH010000352.1 GCA_029865195.1 Desulfobulbaceae bacterium | reverse complement strand
AATCAGGATCTGTGGAAGGAACTGGTGCTGAAATACGCCCAGGCGGAAAAGGAGCTGCTCCAACTCAACCAATTGAAGAACAAATTTCTCGGTATGGCCGCCCACGATCTGCGCAACCCGTTGGTCGCGATCCGCGGCTTCAGCGAGATGCTTCTCGACGGCGGCATGGATGAGGCGTCACAGAAAGAATTTCTGAGCATGATCCACAGCGCCAGCGAGGAACTGCTGATCATGCTCAACGACCTGCTCGACGTCGCCCAGATCGAAAGCGGCAAATTCGACCTGCGCCGCAGCCATGGCGATCTGCGTCAGCTCGTCCGCCGCCGTATCGCCATGGCTGAGACCATCGCCGCCCGCAAGGATATCCGCATCACCAGCAGGTTGTCCGCACTCCCACCCTTTCTTTTCGATCCGGAGAAGATCGGCCAGGCCGTCGACAATTTCTTGAGCAACGCCATCAAGTATTCGCCGCCGGCAAGCCTGGTCACCGTCACCCTGGCCCGGGTAAAGGCCGGGGCCAAGATCACGGTCAATGATCAGGGGCCGGGAATCGGCCTCGAAGAGCAAAGCAAGCTGTTCAACGAATTCACCCGCCTCGCCAGCCAGCCCACCGGCGGCGAGAAAAGCACCGGCCTGGGGTTGGCCATCACCAAAAAAATCATCACGAGCCACGGGGGAACGATCGGCGTACGCAGCGGAAATGGCCGCGGCTGCGCCTTTTATTTCACCTTGCCCACGGAAAAATGACAACTACAAAAAAGATCACGGTACTGCTGGCAGACGACGAACCACATATCCGTCTCCTGATGCGCAAGGTGATGGAATCGATGAACGCCGAGGTGGTGGCCGAGGCCAAAAACGGCGAGGAGGCGGTGGCCCTCTATCGCCGGACCAAGCCGCACATGGCCTTTCTCGACATCACCATGCCGATCATGGACGGCAAGGCGGCCCTGAAGGCGATCCGCGAAGAGTTTCCCGACGCCTTCGTGATCATGCTCACCTCGATGAGCGCCATGGAAACGGTCAAGGAATGCCTCGATGCGGGCGCGGCCAACTATATCCGCAAGGACACGCCGCTCAACGAGCTGAAACTCTATATCAAGGAAACCTGGAGCGATTTCCAGAAGGGATGACCTCATATCCATCCCTTACCGCAGCACCCCTAGGCCGCACCGTTACCAGCAAGCAATCGATTCATCGCCGGTAGCCTCGCGACCCGCCGCAGCAGCCCCATCTGCCTCCGGCCGACGCACAATTCACCAACAGCAAGGAGCAGCCCATGTCCACGGAAAAAATCAAATACGATCTCGCGCAGATGCTGGCCGAAATCAAGGATGATGAAAAGGTCTTTGAACACAAGCCGGACCTATGGGCCTCCCAGGCGGATATCAACCGACTTGTTCGCGAACGGAAAAAGAACCAGGACCGGGAGCAGAAGCCATGACCATCGCCAACCCCAACTTTGTCGACGCGGTGGGTCAACGACAGCTGATGCCGGCCAAGGAACTGTACCGTTTTCAGAGCCAGGATGCGGACCACTATCAGTTGCTCCTCCACCTGATCCACAACGGGCTCATGAAACCGCCGGAGGCCTGTCGCCTTTGGGCGGACTGCCTGGGGATCGCCTGGCTTGACCTGCGTGATACCCTTTTTCAGCCGGACATCGTCGTCAAACTCCCCCAGGAGCAGGCAAAGGCGCACAGCGCCATCCCTCTCTACCAGTTGGGCGACCACGTTTCGGTTGCGATGGCCGATCCCAAGAATACCGCGTTGACGGCCTCGCTTGCCAAAATCATCGGCGTGCCGGTGAGCCCGGTCTTCTCCCTGGAAGAGAACATCCTCGACACCATCGAGATCCAGTATCACTCGGTGGACGAGTTGAAAGGGCTCGCCAACCGCATGGACGCCGAGGCCATCCCGCTCAAGAAAACCATCAGCCAGGCAGAACTGGAGGAACTGGCCGGCGAGCAGTCGGTAGTTGCATTTTCACGCTCCCTCCTCCTGCTCGGGGTCAAGGAGGATGCCTCCGACATCCATATCGAACCCTTTGAGGACTATATTCTCATCCGCTTCCGGATCGACGGCATCCTCCACGAGCGGCTCCGGCTGGCGGTTGAAATCTGGCCGCCGCTCCTCTCCCGGCTCAAGATCCTCGCCACGATGGACATCACCGAGCGCCGCCGCCCCCAGGACGGCCGCCTCTCCCTGGCCCTGGCCAACCGCAGCATCGCCTTCCGGGTTTCCAGTG
>JAOUHH010000004.1 GCA_029865195.1 Desulfobulbaceae bacterium | reverse complement strand
CCGCTCGGCATCGAACAGCTCGCGGCGGGTGGTCTTGTGGTAGAGAAAGACGTTTCGTGAATCAACGGCCTGCGCGCTGATGCAGATCTGCGGCAGCGGGCCGGATGAATCCGGCTCACCAAAGCCGATCCCTTGCGGCAACGCGCAGGGCACGGCGGCAACCTCAAGCGTGCCGTCCTTGGCCAGGGTCAGACGGACCCGTTGCGCGGCCTCTCCGTCCTTGCCCCACGGCACCGCCGCCAGCCGCTCCCTCACCGCCGACCTCGAAAAGGGATACCCAAAAAAACCGGCCGCCCCGGCCAGCCGGTCGAGGTGCAGGTCCAGCAGCCAGTAGCCGTCGGCGAATGATTGCAACAGGGTCTCGATGAGCAGGAAGGGCGGCCGCGGTTCGGTGAGAAAACGCCCCTTCAGCCTGCACTCCTCCCACTCGCCCACCGGATCGGAATCATAGACCACCCCGGAGCCGATCCCCATCTCGCCCTTTTCCCCGCACAACGCCACCGTCCGGATCGGCACGCTGAACGCCGCGTCGCCGTTGGGGGCCAGATAGCCGATGGCGCCGGTGTAGACGCCGCGCGGCGCTGTTTCCAGTTCGCGGATGATCTCCATGGTGCGAATCTTGGGCGCGCCGGTCACCGAGCCGCAGGGGAAGAGGGCCCGGAACAGCTCCGCGAGCCCCGCCTCCGGCCGCAGCCGGCCATGGATGGTCGAGGTCATCTGATGGAGGCTTTCGTAGGTTTCGACGTCGAACAGGGAGTCCACCTGCACCGACCCCATCCGGCAGACCCGCCCCAGATCGTTGCGCAAGAGATCGACGATCATCACGTTTTCACTGCGATTCTTGATGTCCCCGCGCAGCCAGGCGCCGTTGGCCCCATCCTCCGCGCAGGTCCGCCCGCGCCGGACGGTACCCTTCATCGGCCGCACCGTGCAGACCTCACCGTCCTTCCTGAAAAACAACTCCGGCGAAAACGACAGCACCCGCCGGTCGCCGTGCCGCAGGTAGGCGCCGTGGCCCACACTCTGGTTGCGGCGCAGGGCCACGTAAAAGGCCTCGGCCGAGCCTGCGAAATCAAACAGCAGCTTGAGGGTGAAATTGACCTGATAGGTGTCCCCGGCCTCGATGTACTGCTTGATCCGGGCGATGGCGGCAAGATAGTCTTCCCGCTCCAGATTGAGTCGGAGATGGTCGAGACGGTACCCTATCTCCCGTTGCCCGCCGCCACCCGGCCATGGCCCGGCACCGGTGAAGGATCGGCGCTGGTGGTCAAAGACATGCGGCTCCCCGTATACCCCCAACTCGGCCAGCACCTCCTGCCCGGCCGTCGGCACGCTCCCGGCCAGCACCGGCTCGAGGAGATAGCCGAACTCATAGGCGAACCAGCCGGCCAGGTACCGGCCGCGCTCGCGGTGCGCGGTCACCTGCCGAAAGAAATCGGCCACGTCGTCGCCGGCCCGGAAACACAACCGGTCCAGCGGCTCATGGAAAAGCAGGGATTGATGATCGGCGCCGCCGGCCCTGGTCGTCTCCAGAAAGACGAAGTCATCCGCACCGGCGAGATACGCTAGCAGGTCGTGCAGGGCGGTGTCAGAGAGAGGCGGATACATACAAACCGTCTAGAAAGGATTACAAGAAAGCGGCAAGAAAAACCGGGCCGGGAAACCATCATTCCTTTACCGATCCAACCTTATAATTCAAGAAAAAAAAGCCGGCAAGGGCGGTGCCGGGCCTGTCCGTTGCGGCCATCCGGCAGACAAGACCTTGCCAGAAGAGATGGAATCATTTATAAAGGCGTGTGGCGAATCCGCTGCGCAAGCGGCGTTACGTCATGGATATTATCAGAACAAATCCGACCAGTTACAAGATAATCGGGGAAAACACATGCTGATCAAAGACTGGATGGCCAAGGATGTCCTGACCGTTAACGAAGACGCATCGCTCATGCGGGTGACGCGCATCATGCAGGAAAACAATATCCGCCGCCTGCCCGTGGTCGCAAACGGCATGCTGGTCGGCATCATCACCGACCGCGACGTCAAGGACGCCTCCCCCTCGAAGGCCGCCTCCATGAACATCCACGAACTGCACCGGATGATGTCGGAGATGAAGGTCACCGAGGTCATGACCCCCACCCCGATGACCCTTTCCGGCAACGACTCGCTGGAGAAGGCGGCCCTGATCATGCTTGAATGCAAGATCTCCGGCCTGCCGGTGGCGGACCAGGAAGGCCGCCTGACCGGGGTGATCAGCGAAACCGACGTCCTCCGCGCCTTCATCCACAGCACCGGCATCAAGGACGGAGCGGTACAGTTCGTACTCCACCTCAACGACGCCCCCGGCTCGGTGACCAAGCTGATCGAAACCCTGCGCCAGCACAAGACCCAGGTGATCAGCATCCTCACCTCGTACGAAGACGCGCCGGCCGGCAAGAAAAAGGTCGCGGTGCGGGTACTGCCGGAAAACCAGGCCACCGCCGACACCCTGCCGCAGATCCTCGCCGACAACTTCGATGTGGTCTACCACGCCAAGGACGAACTGAAGAACCTGCCCCGGAAAGGCGGCCGCTAAGCCAACGGATCACTCCGGCGGCAGCTCGCCCTCGTTGCCCAACTCTTTCGAGGGCTGCGCGGCCCTGCCGATAATCGGCGAATTTTCCTGACGCCATGGCAACTGTTCCTGCCGGAACGGCTCCCAGGAGACGCCTCCCTCGCCGCCCTCCCCCGCAATCGATTGCCCCACCGGCACAAAGACGATCCCGCCCGGATTCGCAAAGGCACTCTTTTTAAGATGTGAACCCGCCGTCCGCATGAAATCGATCCAGATCGGGGCCGCCGCCCGGCCGCCGGTTTCCCCGTCGCCCAACGGCTTATTCTGATCAAACCCCACCCAGACCCCCACCGCCATATCCGGGGTAAAGCCTACAAACCAGGCGTCCAGATTCCGATCGGTGGTGCCGGTCTTGCCGGCCGCAGCCACGCTGAGTCCCTGCGCTGCGCGGCCGGTTCCCTCGGTAATGACGCTCTGCATCAGATGGGTCACCTGATAGGCGATCCGCGCATCGAGCACCTGCTTCTGCGGCGGCTCGTACTTTTCGAGCACCCGACCGCTGCTGTCGGCAACCTTGAGCACCACCGCCGGGGTCACCAGCCCGCCGCCGTTGCCCAGGGTCGCATAGGCCCCGGTTATCTCCTCAAGCGAGACCCCGGAGGAGCCCAGCGCCAGGGAGAGGTTGGGGGACAGGGGGGAACTGATGCCAAGATTCCGGGCAAGCTCGACGACCCTGGCTATCCCGACATGCTGCAAGAGCTTGATGGTGACGATATTGCGTGAATAGACGAGCCCGTCCCGCAAACTGGTAGGCCCAAGAAACTTGCCGTCGAAGTTGCGGGGTGCCCACGGGTTCCCCCGGCCACTGCCGATGAGACGCATGGGGGTGTCGTCGACAAGGGTGCCGGGGGTCAGTCCCACCCCCAGGGCCGCCGCAAAAACAATCGGCTTGAAGGCGGAGCCGGGCTGGCGGCGCGCCTGCACGGCGCGGTTGAACTGACTGGCGGCAAACTCCTCGCCGCCGACCATCGCCAATACCTTGCCGGAGGGGATCTCCACCGCCATCAAGGCGGCCTGGGCCCGAGATTTTTTGGATTTAACCCCTTGCCGGGCCGCCCAATTGTCAAGCCCAGTGCCGACCGCCTTTACCGCCGATTTCTGCAGTTTCCGGTCAAGGGAGGTCTGGATGGTATAGCCGCCGACCATCAACGCATCCCGGCCGTATTTCTTCATGTAGTTCCGGACGTACTCGATATAATGCTGCTCTTCGGGCTGCGGCCGATCGGGCGGCGCCCAGAAGAGGGGATGGCGGTAAGCCTTGCGGGCGACGGCCGCGGTCACAAACCCCTCCTCGGCCATCCGGTTCAGCACGTATGCCTGCCGCCTCTTGGCCCGCTGGTAATGCTTGAGGGGCGAATACCGGCTGGGCGCCTGGGGAAGTCCGGCCAGGATCGCAATCTCGGACAGATTGAGATCGCCGACCCGCTTGCCGAAATAGGTCTCCGCCGCTGCCGCCACACCGTAAGCCCCCTCCCCGAGATAGATCTGGTTCAGATAGAGATGGAGAATCTCCTGCTTGGTAAGCACCTGATCGATGCGATACGCGAGGATCGCCTCTTTCAACTTGCGGGTATAGGTCTTTTCCGGGGTAAGGAGCAAAGAGCGCGCCACCTGCTGGGTGATGGTACTGCCGCCCTGCCCGCGTTCGCCGCGGCGAAGGTTGTTGACCAGCGCCCGGACAATGGACCAGGCGTCAACCCCGCCATGCTGATAAAAACGCGCGTCCTCGGCAGCGACAAAGGCCTGCGGCAGCAGCGACGGCATGGCGGCGAAGGAGACGACGGTTCGATTCTGCTGACAAACCCTGGCAAAAACATCGCCATCGACATCGAGAAGGCGTGACGCGACCGGCGGCTGATAGTCCTGGAGACTGTCGATGGAGGGGATATCGAGAGTGACAAAGATATACAGCAGGCCGCCGATTCCCAAGGTAAACAGGAAGGAGAGCGAGAGAAGATAGACAACCGCATGAACATGGGTCCACAACCAGACCCAGCGCGGTCCGTCACCTTGAGGCCGGGGCGCACCCGGACGTTTTATCTTTTTAAATGGCAACGGCACGACTGTATTCAGAATTATAAAGATTCAAAAGTGGCAAAAATATACCGGCACTGGCCAGACACAACAATCTTCCATTTTACCCGACCCTCAGGCAACGCGTCACGCATTTTTTTTGACGATTCCTGTGATGACGTTGCGCCTCGGTTTGCCTGTCAATTTTAAAACACGGCAAAATTTCTCCGCAAACATCTATACCTTTCCCTTGACACAATAATTACACATCACAGGCTACAGGCCGCTATTTCTTGGGCGACTAGGAAAGGCGCCGCTCCACATGGATGTCGGGGGAATAAATAAATAAAATTTTACCTTGACAGATAGCATTGCCAAATTAATATACCAAAACTTTACAATCTCAATGTCCGGTTTTCCTGACAAAGAGACCAACAAGCGGCCCCATTGCACCATCATCAAAAACAAAGACCCCATCCCGGCTGGTCTTTTAGAAAAAGATGGAGATGACGACATGAAAATCGAGGATTTGAACAAGCTTGAGAATGAAGGGACGGATTCGCTTCCGTCCGAGGAACGCCGAAATTTTTTACGCTTCGGCCTCTCGATCACCGGTGTCTTTCTTGGGGGATCGCTGCTCTCCTTGACATCCACACGCAATGCGCAAGGTGTAACGCTCAACCAGTTCGACGACGCCCCCAAGTATCCATACAAACCACATTATTCCATGATCATCCTGCAAAACCGTTGCATCGACTGTGAACGTTGCATGGAGGCCTGCACCAAGACCAACAATGTCCCCTCCTACGGTTTCAGGACCAAAATCCTCGAACAGATGCAGACCATCAACCCCACCCGTAAGGAACAGGTGTTCATGCCGGTTCTCTGCAACCACTGCAACCGCCCCCCCTGCGTCCGGGTCTGCCCCACTTCCGCCACTTACAAAAACAAGACCAACGGCATCGTCATGATGGACTACAAAAAATGCATCGGCTGCAAGACCTGCATGGCGGCCTGCCCGTACAATGCCCGTTACTTCAAGGAAGCAAACCGCGCCATCGACAAATGCAATTTCTGCTTTGACACCCGCCTCTCCCGGGGAGAAAAACTGACCGCCTGCGCCAATGCCTGCCCGGCCGGTGTACGTAATTTCGGCGACATCAGCGACCCGGAAAGCAACGTTTACCGCCTGCTGCATCGGCCCGATACTGTCGCCTGGGTCCTCCGGCCCGAAACCGGTTCCTTGCCCAATGTTTTTTACTCCGTCGGCTAAACGGCAGCGATCTCACACGAAAACGGCGTCAAACGACCATAATCACCTGAGAGGATGACAATGAACAACAGACATATATTTTTCGGAAAACTGCTCGGCCCGTTGGTTATCGCGGGCGCCCTTATGCTCACCCTGAATCATCCCGTTTCAGCCGAGCAACCGTACGATGAAGATACTTACGGGCCGGCAGCCCCCATCTTGTGGACCAAACCGGTAACCGCCGTTATTTTCAACCACAAACGCCATACCATGGAAGCGGGCCTCGAGTGCGACAGCTGCCACGACGGCATCTTCCAGATGGAAGCAGGATCGGCGGAAGGAAATGACGATTTCACCATGGATTCCCTCTACAAGGGGAAATACTGCGGCGCTTGCCATGACGGCCAGACCGCCTTTGCCTCCAACAGCCGTTGCACCTCCTGCCACATCGGAGTTCAGGCGTACCAGAAACGAATCGGCGGCCAGAAGGCCCCCAAGGGCCACTAAAAGCACCGATAATTTATTGACTTAAATCATACAGATGCACGGGGACATCCCACTCGCCATAACGTACCTCGTGTTAAAATTTTTTGGTTCACACCGCTTCAGGAGGATTTAACGATGATTAATATTTTCGCAATTGCCGATTCGCAGGAGGAGTCGGTCGCAACTCCGGCGCTCAACCGAATGACCCTCTTTTTCGCCCTGCTGGCACTTGTCGGCATCGGCGCCGGTCTCTATGCACAAATGGTCGGCCACCATCATGCCTATGCCAACACCCGGGAACTGCCTTGGGGCATCCTGATTTCCACCTACGCCTTTTTCGCCATCACCTCCACCGGCCTCTGTCTGCTGGCCGCGATCAGCCACATCTTCGGCGGCAATCAGATGGCGCCCCTTGCCAACCGGATGGTCTTCCTCTCCATCGCCACCATCATGGGCGCCTTCGGCATCATCGGCATGGAGATCGAAAACCCGCACCGGATGCTGATCTACAACATGCTTTCCCCCAACCTCACCTCCAACATCTGGTGGATGGGTACCCTGTACAGCATGGCGGTTGGCTTCATGTTCCTGGAGTTCTACCTGATCCTCAACAAGCAGTATAAACAGGCGGTCACCCTTGGCGTCATGGGCGCCATTGCCGAGGTTCTCGCCAACACCAACCTGGGCGCGGTTTTCGCCACCCAGGCCGGCCGACCTTTCTGGTACGGCGCTCAGCTGCCGATCTTCTTTCTCGCCTGCGCCTTCCTCTCCGGTGCCGCGGCCGCGATTATCTTCACCCACTATGCCTTCAAGATCAGAAACATCGAATTGGACGAAACCACCTTCAGCGGCATGCAGACCGCCGGCAAGGTACTGGCCCTGATGCTCTTTCTCGTCTCCGTGGCCACCATCTGGCGCTTCATCGCTTACTACGCCGGTGGCGAGGAGGCTGCCCGGGTGGCGGCGGATGCCTTGGTCAGCGGTCCTCTCGCCATCAATTTCTGGGTTTTTGAGATTACCTTTGGCTTGGCCGTACCCCTGGCACTTCTCATGATGTCGTCCCTGAAGAGCCGCCAGATGATGTACTACGCCGCGCTGATGACCCTCATCGGCCAGTTCGTTTCCCGCTACGACCTGGTGGTTGCAGGCCAGATCGTACCGGAATTCGCCGGTTGGAGCGGAATGCCCTTCAACCTGCGCTACATGCCCTCCATTACCGAGATTCTGGTCACCTGTACCGGCTTCGGTATCGCCGGCGCCCTCTTCCTGATCGGGGAGCGCTTCTTCGGTCGCACCTTCGGTGAGGGCAGCAGCCACCATTAGAATGTATCGGGTTGGGCAACTTCCCCGTTGCCCGCCCGACCCATATGACTCACCCCCGCGACCAGGTAGCAAGACGGCCATGATCGCGGGGGAGTTTCTCTTTGCAGACAGGAGTTGCCTCCGATGATAGCCGACAACAAAGCGATATTCACCATCGGCACTGCCGCGAAAATGCTGGAAGTACATCCCCGCACCCTGCGGATTTACGAACGCGAGAAGCTGATCCGCCCCCAGCGCAAGGGGCAATGGCGCTATTACACCATGGATGACATCAAGTGGATTCAATGCCTGCGAGACATGATCCACGAACACGGTATCAGTATCGCCGCCATCAAGAAACTGCTTCGCTATACCCCCTGCTGGAACATCGCCGACTGCCCGCCGGAAAAGCAGAAACAATGCACTGCCTTCCTGACCAACGGCCTGACGCAGGATAAAATTGCAGACAAATAACCACCATCAGCCCGCCGCCGACTGTGGCGTGTTGCCTGACTGACAAGAGTTTTCCCGTACAACGGTAAAATTTTTGACGGCAAACACGCCACGCCGGGTAGCCCAAGCCCGCCCCCATCGCTCGACCGTCAACATTCCACCGAAACACCGGCACACTCAAAACAAATCGTCAATGCATTGACATTCACACGCTCGCGTCATTACGAATCGCCACTCGCGCAACCTATCGTTATCAAAACAATTATCTGCAGAACTTACTCATGGCATGTTGCTTGCTTAATTACTCGGCAACCAACAAAGTTCAACAATGGACCCACGCCATGACAAAATTTCGCCACGCCTGCCGACAACCCGATCTCACCCCGCAAGAACTGCACCAGATGATTCATGCCGACGAGACCCTGCACCGGAACGTCATGGACATCTCACAGGCCATCACCCCGGCCGCGACCACGTTGACCCGGGCTATTATCGTACTGGGCCCGAACACCATCAAGAATATGGCCCTGAACACCCTCCCAGTCGACTAGGGGTACCCAGCAACCACCATTCCGGCACCCTCACCCCGCATGCCGCCGATCTCCAACGCGACAACTCCCGCGCAAAACCGCATTCACCGCTTGTACTCTCCGAATCCCCTCGCTATAGTATCAATTTATAGTACAGTAGCTTTTTTCGGGACCACCACACGCCACGACGTGCTCCGCCCCCTGCCCAGAACTACAGCCACGAGGAATGAACGTGCCGGACAAACGCCGCAAACTTCCCATGCAGCAACAGAAATGCGTCCAGGAGCAATGCCCCCGCGACCGCTATCGCTGGCAACTGCCCGACATCGTCAGCAGCATGATCAAGACCTGCTACGACCCGATCTGCTTTGAACATGTCGACGCGAGCCCGATGCCGTCGCGGGATGCGGCCATCGCCATCCTTGACACCTGCAAGGATATCCTCTTCCCCGGCTACTTCCGCAACCAGGGTGTCGACAGCAACAACCTTGAATATCGTCTCGGACTCGACATCTCCGGGCTCTTCGAATCCCTCTCCCATGAGGTCAGCAGCAGCCTGCGCCACGAATGCCGCCGCCTTGGCCATACCTGTTATCAGTGCGACAAGCAGGGAGAGGAAACGGCTCTGCAATTTCTGGAAAACCTGCCGGAACTGCGCGCCACCCTGGCCACCGACGTTCGCGCCGCCTTCGAGGGCGATCCGGCCGCCAGCAGCTACGATGAAATCATCTTCAGCTACCCCGGCATCCTCGCCATCCTCACCTACCGGGTCGCCAACCTCCTCTACAAGCTCGAGGTGCCGATCCTGCCCCGAATCCTGAGCGAGTATGCCCACAGCGTCACCGGCATCGACATCCACCCCGGCGCCACCATCGGCGAATCCTTTTTCATCGATCACGGCACCGGCGTGGTTATCGGCCAGACCGCCGTCATCGGCAACCGCGTCAAGATCTATCAGGGGGTCACCCTGGGCGCGCTCTCATTCAAACGCGAAGAGTCAGGAGACCTGGATCGCTGCAGCAAGCGCCACCCGACCCTTGAGGACGACGTCACCGTTTATGCCGGCTCCACCATTCTCGGCGGCAAGACCGTCATCGGCGCACGGGCGGTGGTGGGCGGCAATGTCTGGCTCACCGAGTCGGTACCGCCGGACACCAAGGTCTTGCTCAACCCGCCGGAACTGGTGTTCAAGACTACACAGGGTTAGCAACTCCCCCTCCCTGAAAAAACTGTTACAAAAAAGCAACTAAGAACTGGATATTCTGATCAAGTTGGTTTATGTTTCTGCGGTTAACAAATCCGGGACGCCATACCAGAACGGAAAAATCGCCCTGCCACGGCCAATCAGCCGGGCAGCCGTGACAAGTTATATCCATTAATTTAACTGCAAGGAGTAAGGTTTATGTCTCGAAAAATGGTCACCATTGACGGCAACCAGGCATGTACCCACGTTGCCTACGCAACCAGCGAAGTCATCACCATTTACCCGATTACGCCCTCTACCCCGATGGCTGCCGAGTCCGACGTCAAATCCGCCGGCGGCCAGAAGAACATCTGGGGTTCGGTACCGGTCGTGACCCAGATGCAGTCCGAGGGCGGCGTTGCCGGCTCACTGCACGGCTCGCTTGCCACCGGCGCCCTCTGCACCACCTTCACCGCCTCCCAGGGGTTGATGCTGATGCTGCCCAACATGTACAAGATCGCCGGCGAGTTGACCCCGACGGTATTCCACATCACCGCCCGCTCTCTGGCCTTCCAGGGCCTCTCCATCTTCGGTGACCACAGCGACGTGATGGCCGCCCGCCAGACCGGCTGGGGCATGCTCTGCTCCAACAACGTTCAGGAATGTCAGGACCTGGCGCTGGTCGCCACCCAGTCATCCCTCAAGAGCCGCATCCCCTTCATGCATTTCTTTGACGGCTTCCGGACCTCCCACGAGATCCAGAAGATCGAGCAGCTCACCCATGACGACATGGCCGCCATCATCGACGAGGATCTGATCGCCGCCCACCGTCAGCGCGCGCTGACCCCGGATCGCCCCACCATGCGCGGTACCGCCCAGAACCCGGACGTCTACTTCATTGGCCGTGAAACCGTCAACAAGTACTATCAGGCCATCCCCGGCATCGTCCAGGAGACCATGAACAAGTTCGCGGCCCTCACCGGTCGCCAGTACAACCTGTTTGATTACCACGGCGCTCCCGATGCCGAAGAGATCCTGGTGATGATGGGCTCCGGCGTAGAAACCGCCATGGCCACCATCGACTACCTTGCTTCTCAGGGCCGCAAGGTCGGTATCGTTCTCGTCCGTTTGTTCCGCCCCTTCGACCTCAAGGCGATGGTCAACGCCATGCCCGCCACGGTCAAGAAGATCACCGTTCTCGACCGCACCAAGGAGGCTGGCTCCGCAGGCGAGCCGCTGTATCTCGACGTCCGCGCCGCTGTCGGCGAGGCGGTTGAAACCAACCGCGCCGCCAGCATGCCGCTGATCCTTTCCGGCCGTTACGGCCTCGGCTCCGCGGAGTTCACCCCGGCGATGATCAAGGCCGTCTTCGACAACATGGCCGCCCTCGCCCCCAAGAACCACTTCTGCGTTGGGCCCAACGACGACGTCACCTTCTCGAGCCTCGCCTACGACAAGAACTTCAACATCGAGGGCAAGGACGTTTACCGCGCCATGTTCTACGGCTTGGGCTCGGACGGCACCGTCGGCGCCAACAAGAACACCATTAAGATCATCGGCACCGAGACCGACAACTCCGCGCAGGGCTACTTCGTCTACGACTCCAAGAAGTCCGGCTCCATCACCACCAGCCATCTGCGTTTCGGCAAGAACCCGATCGTTGCCCCCTACCTGATCAGCAAGGCAAACTTCATCGCCTGCCACAACTTCACCTTCCTCGACAAGTACGACATGCTGTCGAACCTGGAAGAAGGCGGCACCTTCCTGCTCACCACCGGCTTCAACAAGAAGGATATCTGGAAACACCTGCCGAGCAAGGTGCAGCAGCAGCTGATCGACAAGAAGGCCAAATTCTACATCATCGACGCCATCGCCCTCGGTCAGGCCCTGGGCCTCGGCGCCCGCATCAACATGATCATGCAGACCGCCTTCTTCCTGATCTCCGGCATCCTTACCAAGGCCGAGGCGATCAAGGCGATCAAGGACGCCATCAAGAAGACTTACGGCAAGAAGGGCGACAAGGTCGTCAACATGAATTACAGCGCCGTTGACGCCGCCGTCGAAAACATCGTCGAGATCAAGATCACCAATAAGATCACCGGCCACGAGATGCCGCCGGTGGTGCCCGTCGACGCCCCTGCGTTCGTCAAGGAAGTCACCGCCAAGATGATCGAGGGCAAGGGCGACCTGATCAAGGTTTCCCAGATGCCGGCCGACGGCTCCTGGCCCACCGCCACCACCCAGTACGAGAAGCGCAACATCGCGGTCATGGTACCGCAGTGGCTGCCCGAGAACTGCATTCAGTGCGGCCAGTGCTCCATGGTCTGCCCCCATGCCGCCATCCGGATGAAGATCAACAAGGACGCCGATGTGAAGAAGGCGCCCAAGTCCTTCAAATCCGTCAAGGCGACCGGCAAGCAGTTCAGCGGCCGGATGACCTCCATCCAGGTCTTCACCGAGGATTGCTGCGGCTGTACCCTCTGCGTCAACACCTGCCCGGCCAAAACCAAGGCCCTGAAGATGATCCAGAACGACGAGGCGTTGCGCAAGACCGAGCAGGCCAACGTCAAGTTCTTCCTGGCGCTTCCCGAAATCGACCCCAACGAGATCAAGATCGACACCATCAAGGGCAGCCAGCTGTTGCGGCCGCTGTTCGAGTTCTCCGGCGCCTGCGCCGGTTGCGGCGAGACCCCGTACATCAAGCTTGCCACCCAGATGTTCGGCGACCGGATGCTGGTAGCCAACGCCACCGGCTGTTCCTCCATCTACAGCGGCAACCTGCCCACCACCCCGTACTGCAAGCGCGCAGACGGCCGTGGTCCGGCCTGGGCCAACTCGCTGTTTGAGGACAACGCCGAATTCGGTCTTGGCATGCGCGCCAGCGTCAACAAGCAGGCTTCCCAGGCCATCGAGTTGCTCGATGAGGCCGTCAAGGCCAAGTTGATCGCCAAGAAGATGGCTGACGATCTGATCAACGCCCCGCAGAAGAGCCAGATTGAGATCGAGGCGCAGCGTGACCGCGTCGCCAAGCTGAAAGAGAAGCTTGCCGGCTCCGACAACGTGATCGCCAAACGTCTCGACACCGTGGCCGACTATCTGGTCAAGAAGTCGGTATGGATCATCGGTGGTGACGGCTGGGCGTACGACATCGGTTACGGCGGTCTCGACCACGTACTTGCCTCCGGCGAGAACGTGAACGTCCTGATCCTCGACACCGAGGTTTACTCCAACACCGGCGGCCAGATGTCCAAGTCTACCCCGCGCGCGGCCACCGCTCAGTTCGCCGCCGGCGGCAAGAAGATGCCCAAGAAGGACATCGGCATGATCTTCTCCACCTACGGCAACGTCTATGTCGCCAAGGTCAACATGGGCGCCAACCCCGGCCAGGTTGCCAAGGCGTTCGCCGAGGCCGAGGCCTACGATGGACCGTCCCTGATCATCGCCTATTCGCACTGCATCAACCACGGCATCAACATGACCCTTGGCCTTGAGCAGCAAAAAAAGGCGGTATTGTGCGGTCACTGGCCGCTCTACCGTTACAACCCGGAGCTCGAAGAGGCAGGCAAGAACCCGCTGCACATCGATTCCAAGGCACCGTCCATGAAGTTTGAGGAATATGCCCTGGGTGAGAACCGCTATCGGGCGCTGAAGATGATGAACCCGACCATGGCCGACAAGCTCATGGAGCAGAGCCAGAAGGACGTCATCAAGGCTTGGAACTTCCTTGAAGGCCGTGCGAAGGCCCTTGAGCCTTCCAAGTAAACAGCAACAGATAGTCTAGTTTAAAAAGGCATCCGGTTTGACCGGATGCCTTTTTTTTTGCGCCAACGCCGCATCAAAACCCTCCGCCTAACACCTTCGCCTCCACATTTCAAGTGACAAACAACGGCAATTATGGAAATATGATAAATTAAGTATTTAATTCACAACTCAACTACTACGTTAAATACACAGCATTTCCTTTCAGGATTAAACAATGCGAAATTTTATCAAAAAATTCAGCAATCTATCACTGCGAGCGCGGATCACCTTACCGCCGATGCTGGTCCTCTCTTTTCTCCTTGCGGTTGCTGCTTTCTCATACAGCAACTTCTTCATCTTCGGCCAGGTGGTTCAGGATATCATCAGTCGCTCTGAAAAAACCGTTGCCACAGAGACAAGCACTGCCAATCTCATCGCCCAGGCCCAAAACAGCGTTAATCTCTACTTTAATCGCCCCAGCAGCGCCCATTTCGAAAACGCCAACGCCACCATCACCGCCCTCGAGGATTTCCTCCACGACGCCCCGCCGCATGTGCGTGAGGCCATCACCCGCCTTTCCGATCTGATGAAGGCGGCCCAAACCCGCTTCAGCAATCTCGCAAAGCAGGAAGAGGCCTTTCTCAACGCGCAGAAACAAATACAACAACAGTTTTCGACAACCGATCCTGCCAAAATAATGGCGATAGTCGATCTAATGGCCCGCGTCGGCAACGACATGCGATCACCCGACCCCACGGTGCAGCCGACGATCACGCAAGATTTTGAAGCCATCACCAAGGCAATCCCCAAGGGTGATCTGCTTTTTGCCATCGAGGACTATTGGGATATCTGGACCGGCTACACAGCTGTTTATCTCAAACTCCAGGAAGACACCACCAAGACCTTGAACGCGACGATGCAGATTCTGTACGACTACCAGCGCCAGCACCTTGCCGACAGCCAGGATATCATGCAACGCACCAAGGCCGAGACCCTTGCCAAAATACAGTTCGCCACCCGCCTAGTGGTGCTCATCAGCGTTATTGCGATGCTGCTGGGCGGCACACTCACCCTCTACCTTGCCCGACGGTTGATGCTGCTGATGGCCGCCATTACCGACGGCATCCGCGACAGCTTTGAACATGTTGCCACGGCATCGGCCGGCCTCACCACCGCCAGCCTCTCCCTCTCCGAAGGCGCTTCGACGCAGGCGGCCTCCATCGAGACCATCTCCGCTTCGCTTGAAGAAATGGCGGCAATGGCCAACAACAGCGCCGAAAATTCCAAACACGCCGATGAACTGATGAACAACACCAAGCACATCATCGAGCAGGGCAATACCTCTATGAGCGGGCTTGAGCTTTCGATGACCGAGATCACTACCGCCAACGAGCAAACCTTCAAGATCATCCGCACCATCGACCAGATCGCCTTTCAGACCAATCTGCTTGCCCTTAACGCGGCGGTTGAAGCCGCCAGGGCCGGTGAGGCAGGGGCGGGTTTTGCGGTAGTGGCCGACGAGGTAAGAAACCTTGCCGGCCGTTCCGCCGAGGCGGCCAGGGAAACCACCCTGTTGATCGAAGGGTCCACTGAAAAGGTTACCACCGGCAGCGATATGGCCCAGGAAACATCCAAGAGTTACGAACAAATCGCCAGCAGTTCCGACAAGGTCGGGGCGATGATTTCCGAAATCAGCGTTGCCTCGAAGGAGCAGGCCATCGGCATCAATGCCGTCAAGAGTGAGGTGTTGTCCGTTGACCAAGTGGCGCAGGACAACGTCCTGCACGCCGAGAAGATGGCCGCCTCTGCCAATGTCCTGAGAATTGAGGCCAAAAATCTCGAAGATTCGGTCAATGAACTGGTGGCGCTCATGCAAGGGACCGCCGCCAAGAAGGGCGAGGATGGGCCCGATACGCAATATCCAAACGATGAACAACAGCTTTTGCTGGAATCTTGATACTGAACATATGGAGGTGGATTGGTGAAAAAGGTTTTCTTATGTCTCTCCCTGGCGCTTATCTTGGCGCCTACCGTAACCATGGCAGCGGACGGAGCAGGCCTCTTTGTACAGAAATGCGGCAGCTGCCATAAACGCGGCGGTTCCGCCTCCCCGGTCAATCCGGCCGACAAGGCCGGCGTGGTTTGGGAAAAATACTTCGCCCGCGGCCGGCATCCACAAGGTCTTGCCGCAACCGTAAACGATGCCGAGTTGCAAACGGTTGTCCAGTACCTTCAAACCCATGCCGCCGACAGCGACCAACCTGCCGCGGCTGTCATCCCCAAATAATCACCGTATTGCGACCATATATCGAGGAGGAATCGACGTGAAAAAGATTATGCTGACGGCTTCGGCGGTACTGCTCTGGAGCGGCTGTCTCCACGCCCAGGACACCATCACCATGCCCGTTGAAGATTACAAGGCCATTCTCCAGCAACTGCAAACCCTGCAAAAGCGGGTTGATGTACTTGAACACGACAAGACCTCGGGCAAGGGCGATGACAAGAATATCGCCAAGCTCGAAAAGGATGTGGATAACATCTACAACACCCTTGACCAGGTAGAGAGCAAGAGTTTGCAGGACATGGTCAACTTCGGAGCGGAATTGCGCACCAGGGTGGACAATTTCAAGGTCAAGAACCACCGCTATTTAAGTGACAACTCTATCCAAAACACCAGCAACGACAACTCCTGGTCCAACCGCTTCCGCATCAACATGGACGCCAAGATTCAGAAAAATCTGCTCTTCACCGGCAGACTGTCGGTGTACAAAAACTTTGCCGACAGCGACACCAGCAGCATGGCCGGCGACTCCAACAACGCCCATTTGACCGGCGACAACACGGTCAAGCTCGACCGCGCCTATATCGACTGGATTCCCGAAGGGATGCCGGTGCCGCTTGCCATCACCTTTGGCCGCCATCCGTCCTCGGAGGGCCCTCCCTTTGAGATGAAGGAGAACCGCAAACGCCAGTCCACCTATCCCGGCTTGCTCTTCGACGGTGAGGCGGACGGCGTTGTCGCCACGGTCGGCCTTGAGCGCTACACCGGCTGGAAAAACTCCGGCCTCCGCCTCGCCTACGGCAAGGCGTATCAGGACGACGACAATGTTGAGTCCTACCTCAACAACGCCAGCAGCTACAGTGACACCAACGTCTTTGCCGCCTTCCTGGAAACCGAAATCCCCGGCGTCAAGGATAGCCTGATCGTCTTGAGCGCACTGAAGGCAACAAGCATGTACGCCGACACCACGCCCCTGATGGGTGGTGCCGCAGAACAGGCCAATCTCGGCGACATGGAGCTGTACGGTATTCACGCCCAGGCCAACAATGTCGCCGGCTCAAACTTCGATATCTTTCTTTCCACCGGCCTCAACAAGGCCAACCCCAACGGCCAGACCGTCAACGGCATGGGCTTGCTGAGCAACGACGGCATAACCGACCATGCCGGCTGGGCCGCCTACGCCGGCTTGCGCTACAACATCCAGTCCGCCAGGTTCAACAATCCGAAGGTCGGTTTTGAATTCAACCACGGCAGCGACTACTGGTTCAGCTTCACCAGCGGCAGCACCGAGCTTTACAACAAACTGGCGGTTCGCGGCGATGTCTACGACGTTTATTACATCCAGCCGTTTAACGACAACCTGTTCATGCGCCTCGGCTACACCATGGCCGACTACAACTACGGCATGAGCGGCTTCCATATCGGCGACGCCGGCGATTCTACCGAGACCCTTCGCAACGGCTACCTGCTGCTTGACGCCCGGTTCTAAGCGCGGCAGCGGTACTTAATAAAAAAAAGGCCGGAGGATCACCTCCGGCCTTTTTTTTATTACTGTGAAAGCGTTATCGCTCAACGAAACAACGAGGAAGGTCATCAATCGATCAAAACAAACGTGACATTTTTTGATTCATACTTAATATATATGATATAAATTATATATCCAAAGGATACGGAGGCACCATGGCACCCATAGCCGCTACCACCGGATCATCACAAGCCACTCGTCCCATGCCGCAGAGCAACGCCGGCCTGCAAAAAGCCGAGCAGAACGTTCGTGCCGCACAAACCCAAGAGCAACAAGCCAGAAAGAACGCCGAAAACGCTCGCGCCCAAGAAGCCAATGCCGAGCAACGGCTCCAAAAAGCCCGAGCCGCGGAACAACAAGCATCACAACGCGCAGCCGCGGCAAGCCGCCAGGAAGCGGACGCCCAACAACAGGTGCGCGACGCCAGAACCGACGAACAACGTGCCACCTCCCAGAGTCGCGGCACAAATGTCAACCTCACGGTTTGACAACCCGCCACAGAAACCGCCTCACCACCTATCCAGTACGCACAGCAGACCTTGCAGCTTCCCTTGCCGCACACCAAGCCTGGCCCCATGTAAACAAAAAAAGGCGGAACAACCGGCTCACGCCCGTTATTCCGCCTTGCGCCGGTCATCCGGCTAAGGAAACAATATCCTACAACGATTACGACTTCCAGACCTTGGCGGCGCCGCGCTTACGGAGCCGGATCGACTGGGGTGTGACCTCAACCAGTTCATCATCGTTGATGTAGGCGATACAGTCCTCAAGGCTCATCTGCAGGGGAGGCGTCAGCACCACATTCTCGTCGGACCCGGAAGCGCGCATATTGGTGAGCTTCTTGCCCTTGGCGGGATTGACCACCAAGTCATTTGAGCGGCAGTGCTCGCCGAGAATCTGCCCGGCATACACCTTCTCACCCGGACCGAGGAAGAGCTTGCCCCGGTCTTGCAGGTTAAACAGCGCATAGGCGACGGTGGTGCTCGTCTCCATTACCACCAGCGCGCCATTCTTGCGGTTGACGATCTCGCCTGCGTGCGGCCCATATTCGGCAAAAACATAATTCATGATGCCCATACCCTTGGTATCCGTCATGAACTGGGTCCGGAAACCGAGGAGCCCGCGGGTTGGCAGCTTGTAGACGATACGCGCCATCCCGTTCGCCTGGTTCATCTCCAGCATCTGCCCCTTGAGCGCGCCGAGCTTCTCGATCACCGACCCCATGTACAGCTCATCGACATCGATGGTGAGCTCTTCGTAGGGCTCCATGGTCTTGCCGTTTTCCTCACGCATGATGACCTGCGGGCGAGTTACCTGAAACTCGTAGCCCTCGCGGCGCATGGTTTCAATGAGGATGGAAAGATGCAGCTCGCCACGCCCGGAAACCCGATAGCCGACAGCGTCGGTCAACGGCTCCACCTTGAGGGCGACATCGGCCAGGGTTTCCCGCCGGAGCCGCTCTTCAAGATGACGGGAGGTGACGAATTTCCCTTCCAAACCGGCAAAGGGGGAGTCGTTGGGAATAAAGTTCATCGAAATGGTGGGCGGATCGATCTCGATCAACGGCAGGGGACGCGGGTCGGTGGGATCGGTAAAGGTGACGCCGACGGTGACCTCTTCCATGCCGGCCACGGCGACAATCTCACCCACGGAGGCAACGGTGGTCTCGACCTTGTTGTCGGCTTCGAAACGGAACAGCTTGGAGATCCTGGCCGGAAGCAACCTGCCGTCACGCATGGCGACGACAATGTTTTTATTGACGTTCAGGGTGCCGTTCACCACCTTGCCGATACCGAGACGACCCATGTAAGGAGAATAATCGATGGAGTTGACCTGCATCTGCAGGACCCCCTGCGGATCACCCACCGGCGGCGGAATGAACTTCACCACCAGTTCGGAAAGAGGCTCCATGGTTTCACCCTGATCGGAGGGATCATTGACCGCATAGCCGGATTTGGCGGAGGCATAGATCACCGGGAAATCGAGCAACTCCTCGGGGGCGTTCAGCTTGACGAAAAGATCGAAAACCTGATCGACAACCCACTCACAGCGGGCAGCCGGCTTGTCGATCTTGTTGATCACGACGATCACGGGCAGTTTGTGCGCCAGGGCCTTCTTGAGGACGAAATAGGTCTGGGGCATCGGCCCCTCCTGCGCATCCACCAACAGCAAAGCGCCATCGGCCATCCGCAACACCCGCTCCACCTGGCCGCCGAAATCGGCATGCCCTGGGGTGTCGATGATGTTGATCTGAAAATCCTTATACATGTAAGAGCCGTTCTTGGAGGCAATGGTGATGCCGCGTTCCCGCTCCAAATCCATGGAATCCATCATCCGCTCTTCAACGGCCTGATTATCGCGAAACATTCCGCTCTGCTTGAAAAGCTGATCGACCAGGGTGGTTTTCCCGTGGTCAACGTGGGCAATGATGGCTATATTACGTAATTTGCTCTGTTCCAAAATAAGGTCTCGCAGTTGGGATAGTGTTAAAAAAAAATCCCCCGCCTCATTGAACTGACCCAAGAGGACGGGGATCAAACCAAAACAAGAAAATTTATCCGATTTGGCTAATTGTTGCAAGCAAAAACAGCCCACCTGCTCACCTTACCAGCCAACCAACGGAGAAAAGAAAAGACGCGGCTTGACAGTAACACAACCGCTGCAATACCCTTAAAAATACGCCCTGCCTGAAAAAACCGCGCAAAAGACCACCTCCACCTAACAAGGAATTGATCATGAAAATCGGTATCATCGGCTTGGGACGCATGGGAATGAACATGGCCAGGCGACTCATGCAGGCAGACCATGAGGTTGTGGCCTGCAATCGAACCGCGGACAAAACGGAGATGCTTGCCGACGAGGGGGCGATTGCCGCCTATTCCATTGCCGAGGTTGTCGAGAAACTCACGCCGCCGCGGGTTGTCTGGCTGATGCTGCCGGCAGGCGCGGTGATCGATGAACACCTCGACCGCTTGGGCGAGTTGCTGTCGCCCGGCGACATCATCGTCGAAGGCGGCAATACCTATTACAAGGACGATATCCGGCGGGCGGCCACCTTGGCCGAAAAATCGATCCGCTATGTCGATGCGGGCGTCTCCGGCGGCATCTGGGGCCTGCAGGTAGGGTACTGCCTGATGGCCGGCGGCGACAAGGACACATGCACGTACCTCGAACCGCTCTTTACCAGCCTGGCCCCCCCCGAAGGCTACCTCTACTGTGGCCCGACCGGCTCCGGCCATTTCGTCAAGATGGTCCACAACGGCATCGAATATGGCATGATGCAGGCATACGGCGAGGGATTCGCCATCCTGGAGGCATCCCCCTACGGAAAAAATCTCGACTTCGCCAAGGTGTCTCACCTCTGGAACCAAGGCAGCGTCGTGCGCTCATGGCTGCTGGAACTGCTTGAAGGCGCCTTTGCCAAAGACCAAAAACTCGACCGCATCCGCGGCTACGTGGAGGATTCTGGCGAAGGGCGCTGGACCGTTCTGCAGGCGGTTGAAAGCGGGGTCGCCGCCCCGGTGATCGCCCTCTCCCTGTTCAAACGGTTCCAGTCCCGCGACGACAACGCCTTTGAAGACCGGGTCCTTGCCGCCCTCCGCCGCGAATTCGGCGGCCATGCGGTTAAAACCGACCACAAGAACGACTAACCAGGGGCAAGATGATGAACGCCGGCAACACAAACGATGCAACAAGTGGCTTCCCAACCCGAAGCAACGACACCGCCTCGCGTACGTATTGCCGAGAACTGACCGCCGCGCCGCTCCCGCCTTGCACCATCGTTATCTTCGGCGCCTCCGGCGATCTCACCGCCAGAAAGCTTATCCCGGCCCTCTTCAACCTCTTTTGCAATGGCGGCCTCCCTGAACGGCTGGCTATTGTTGGCGCGGCCCGCTCCCCGCTTGACGATCTCGAATTCAGGGAAAAGATGAAAATCGCCGTGCAGCCGTCCTCCGACCGACAATGGGACGATTTCGCAGCCCACTTGCATTATCGCCGCATAAACTATGAATCCGCGGATAGATTCGAGGCGCTGCGCCCAGCCCTGCTGGAGATCGACCAGTTGCACCGAACGGGCGGCAACCGCATCTTTTACCTAGCCACCCCGCCCTCGCTCTACCCTGTCGCCGCCACCATGATCGGCGAAACCGGGCTTGCGGCGCAAAATCAAAACCACAACGGCTGGACCAGAATCGTCATAGAGAAGCCATTCGGCAGCAACCTGACCACGGCGATGGAGCTCGACGCCACCCTGCACAAATACTTTAACGAACTCCAGATCTTCCGCATCGACCACTATCTGGCCAAGGAAACCGTCCAGAACATCCTGATGCTGCGGTTTGCCAACGCCATCTTCGAGCCCCTCTGGAACCGCAACTACATCGACTACGTGGGCATCATTGCCGCCGAGAAACTCGGGGTTGAACATCGCGCGGGATTCTATGAACAGACCGGGGTGCTGCGCGACATGTTCCAGAATCATATGCAGCAGCTCCTGGCCATGACCGCCATGGAGGCGCCGTCCATCTTCGAGGCCGCAAGGGTTCGCGACGAGAAGGTCAAGGTCTTTCGTTCCCTGAAGCCGTTTGACCGCGGCAATGCCGTCGACAATCTGATCCTCGGCCAATACCAGGCGGGCAACATCGACGGCGAACCTGTCGTCGGCTATCGCGATGAACCGGGTGTCCGCTCCGACTCAACCACCCCCACCTTTGCCATGATGCGGGTTTTCGTCGATAACTGGCGATGGCGGCAGGTGCCGTTCTACATGGTCTCCGGGAAACGGTTGCCTCGCAAGGAAACCAAGATTATTATCCAGTTCAAGGAGGTGCCGCACTCAATGTTTTCCCGCCTGATGGATGACCGTATCGATGCCAACCGCCTGACCCTCGGCATTTACCCGGAAGAGGAGATCACGCTCACCTTCCAGACCAAGACCCCGGGCCCGGCTATCTGCCTGCAACCGGCATCCCTCGTTTTCCGCTATCAACAGTTGGCAAACACCCCAACCCTGGACGCCTACGAGAAGGTACTGCTGGACTGCATGGTCGGCGACCAGACCCTGTTCTGGCGGCAGGACAGCGTCGAGGAATGCTGGCGCTACCTGAACCCGGTGCTGGCTGAATGCGAAACATGCGAGAAGCTGGCCGGGGACCCGCACCCCTATGCAGCCGGCACCTGGGGACCGCTGGCCGCACAAAAATGGCTACGGCTGCTGGTTTCCTAAATGCATTATGAACGGCATGACTTCCCAACGCTCGCGCAATGCTGCCACGCCCTGGCCGAGCACATCGTGACCACCGCCCGTCGATGCGTCGCCGACCACGGCCGCTTCGCCATGGCGGCTTCCGGCGGCGACACCCCAAAGCCGTTGTACCGTCTTCTTGCCGCCCCCCCCTTTGTCGATCGCATGCCATGGGACAAAACCCATCTCTTTTGGGGCGATGAACGTTGCGTTGACCCCACCCATCCGGACAGCAACTACCGCATGGCGCAAGAGACACTTTTGGCCCACCCGTTGTCGGCAAACTGCACGATTCATCGCATGCCTGGCGAACTGCCCCCCAAAGAAGGGGCTGCCAGCTACGAGGAGGACCTGCGCCGCTTTTTCGGTTCGGGTATGCATGAAAAAAACTTGCCGCCCACCTTCGACCTGATCCTTCTCGGACTGGGCAGCGACGGACACACGGCCTCCCTCTTCCCCAACGCCAAGGCCCTTGCTGAAACAGGCAAATGGGTCACCGCAACCCCACCGGGAGACCTGCCGCCGCAGGTGGAGCGCCTGACCCTGACCATCCCGGTCATCAACCAAGCCGCCGAGGGCATCTTTCTGATCGCGGGGGTGAAGAAAAAGGAACTTGCGGCGGCAATCATCGCCGACAGACAATCACCACCCAAATATCCTGCCGGCCGCATCGCTCCGCAAGGGAAGCTGATCTGGTATATCGCCGATGCCTGAGCGCATGAAAATTCCGGTCACACGGCCACCTTACAACATCCATTTACTGCTGTCGGCGGCCTTGAGCACCGGCGGCGGGGTGCTGCTATGCATCTGGCTCGTGTACCGCGCCGAATTCCCCACCCCTGCTTTTATCATCTGGCTGCTCGGTTGCTGCGCCATAACGATCCTTGCCAGACATCTCCGCAAAAGCCGACAACTTTTCGAAGAGACAACGCAACACCTCCACCGCGAGCTTGCAGATCAGGCGGGTCGCTTTGCGCTACAGGCGGCGAAACTTACGGAAGACAATCATCGAAAAGATAACGCGCTCTCCGAAAGCACGGCCAGAAACGGCGCACTCCAAGCGCAACTGCACGAAGTAGAAAAAATACTGCAGGAGGCGGGCGTCGCCATCTGTGTCATCGACAAGGATTACACTATCCGGCGCGCCAACCTAGGCATGGCCGCCCTCTTCGGCAAAGGACCGGACGAGTTGGTGGGCAACCAATGCTTTCATGTGATGCGGAATCCCCTTTGCGGCACCCCCCGCTGCCCACTGCACAGCATTATGCACGGTGAAAAAGGCCGCGTCGAGGAGGCCTTCGAGGTGGCGAACCAAGACGGCGACACACGCACCCTCGCCCTCACCGCCACACCTTTCTCGGACGAGGATGGCTGCATTCAGGGGATAATCAATACGATCAGGATACAGGAGGTCTGCGACTCCCCGTTGCAGAAGGTGTTGGCGCGCCGGGCCCATGACCTCAACAACACCCTCGCCGCCGTCATCGGTCACACCGAACTCGCTCTGCTGCATGCCGAAGCGGGAACCCTGCTCCATGACAATCTGAGCAAAGCCCTCACTGCCGGTCAGCACAGCCAGAAACTGGTCGCAAAGTTCCTCTCCGCCGACAACCGCATGGCACCAAAACCCGACCTCCCCTTTCTGCGCGGTCAGCAGCCAATCACACCGCCTCCTCAGAAACGGCAGAATGTCGGCGGGAGCGAGAAGATACTTTTTGTCGATGACGAAGAGGTGCTCGTTTCCATGACCAAGCAATTCATGGACGAACTCGGCTACCAATTCGACGGGGAAACCTCAAGCGTTGCCGCCCTCGATCGTTTTAAAAAATCCCCCGAATATTATGATCTGGTCATAACGGACCAAGCGATGCCGGGCCTTACCGGCATCAAGATGGCTGAAGCAATGCTTGCCTTGCGGCCGGATCTACCGATTATCCTCTACAGCGGCTATAGCGAGAATATCGATAAAGAGCAGGCCATACAAATCGGCATCAAGATCTTTCTCATAAAACCGGTGGCGGCATCCATGCTGGCGCAAACCATCCGCTCACTCCTCGACGCCACACAGCAGGCTTCCCGATAAGAATGTTCACAAATCCTCTCACCCTCTCCGTAAAGAAACGGCAACAGCTACCGGGTGAAGGATTCTCGCATTAAACATTGGTGCAATAAGTCAGGAAACTGCTATATTATTGTTGATGGCGACATACTCACCGTTGCAACATCCCAAAAAACGCGAACATACATTACAAGACGGAGAGCAAGATGGATCTGGAACAAATAACCCGTGACATCTTCCGAATTCCTGTTCACGAGTCACATGACGTATCGGCGCTGATCGAAAACCAATCCTTTCCGGTAATCAATCTTGGCAGCAAGGGTATTGGCATCCTCCTGAACGAAGAAGACGCCTTTCCGGTCAGTGACCAGATTTTCACCATCACCCTCCATCTGGGCGGCAAACAGTTTGAGCTGAAAGGCAAGATCGTGCATGTGTCACCACATGACTCCGGCAATTACCTCTGTGGCGTTGAGCTGGTCGGTTTGACCCACCAATGCGAGAAAACCATCGCCGATTACATCAAAAAGCATCGCAGCAGCATGTTTACCGAATAAACCGCCCATGCGGCGCCGTTTTCGCCTTTTTCTGGACGACAATGAATATGGCCAACAAAAAAACAGGCAAAGATATCCTCCAGGACGTCCTGAGCGGAGACCACGAAGCAGACATGCCGGGGCTTGATGGCTTGACGGAACTGCTCGCTCAACACGTCAAAAGGAAGCATGCCCCCAAGCCGCCACGCAGAGAAACACCGCCCCCTCACCGCAAAGGGGCCAAGAAAAAAACTACTCACTATCTCTCCGAGGAGGTTTTTGCAAACCTGGAAGACGCACGAGAAACCATCGAGAATCTTCTGCCGGAAGAGGTCGGCACCTATATCTCCAAATCCGGAATCGTAGACACCGCTCTCAAAATGCTCTTGCAGGAGCTGGCGGACAAAGGCGAAAAGAGTGACCTTTTCAAACAGATTATGCGGGACCGGAAGGACAAATAATGCCGACCCTACTTCTTCAGCGATATTCGTTGGCACTCGCCTGCACGGCCACATTGTTCAACCTCGCCCATAACAACCGAACGGAGACTGCCTGATGGTTCTCACATGCCCTCATTGCCAGAAACAGCACAATATTGATGAAAACCTGATCCCTCCCAACATCAAGAAGGCGCGTTGCAAGTATTGCGGCAATCAATTCCTCCTGCCCGGCCGACAGGAAACCGTACCCGCCGCCCCCACCACGATCCAGCCCGTCAAGGCACCGAAAGGCCCACGGCGCATAGCAGTTTCGATCAGCAAAGGCGGGGTCGGCAAAACGACAACCGCCGTCAACCTTGCCGCCGGCCTCTCCTTTGCCGGATTCAAGGTGTTACTGGTTGACACCGACACGCAGGGGCAGGATAGCTTCATGCTGGGCGTCAAACCCAAGGCGGGTCTTACTGAACTGGTAACCGAGGAGTTGAGTGCGGAAGAAGCCGTCACACAGGCCAGGGAACGACTCTGGCTGCTGGCAGGCGGGAAATCCCTCGCCGGCATCAAGAGATTGATCGACCGCAAGGATTTCGGCGGCGAATTGACCCTCGCCGAAGCACTGAAGCCCATTGAGGACCAATACGACTATATCATTGTCGACACCTCTCCCGGCTGGGATCCGCTGACCGTCAACGTTCTCTTTTACGCCAACGAGGTCTTGACGCCGGTCTCCCTGGAGGTGATGACCCTGCAGGGGCTTCTCGAATTCCTGAAAAGCATTGCCGCTATCCAGAAACACCGCAAGGAAGTCTCCCTGCGGTACATCCTGCCGACCTTCATGGACAAACGGGTCAAGCAATCCATGGGCATCCTTGAAAAAATAGAGGAACTGTACGGGCAATTGCTCTGCCCGGCGATACGTTACAACGTCAGGCTTTCCGAGGCGCCCGCCTACGGTCAGACCATTTTTGAATTCGCCCCCGGCTCGCCCGGCGCGGAAGACTACCGGGAACTGGTTCGCAAGGTCGCAGGCAATCCGAAATTGCTTCGCTAGGTAACAGCCGCGCCCGCAAAGCCGCCTAAGGCTCGCGTATGGCGCAGCTCAACAAAAAAAGGGTTCGGGCAATCAATTGCCCGAACCCTTTTTGCTTCGCAACGACCTGCCGTAACGTTTATTTTTTCTTCTTGGCAAGTACCACGTCCAATTCCTTCAAAATCTTCTCGCTGATGTCCAGCGTCGCATCGACATACAAGATACCGGAACGGGCTCCCTGACCGGTATTATCCATGATCATGGTAAATCCCTCACGCTTGCCGTAATCGTTGATAAGGGTGCCTAATTCATTCAGAACCGGCCCCATCAACTTCTTCTCCAGAGTCTGAAGCTCATAAGTGGCGTCACGGGAAACGATCTTGCCATACTCTTCCGTCTTTTGCAGATCCCTGATCTTCTCCTGCAAAACCTCCTGCGACCAGACCGTTTTCTTTTTATCAATCTCACTTTTCAGGGCGTCATACTTGTCCCGCTCTTTCTGAACATTTTTCTGTAACTCCTCGCCCTTGGCCTGCAGCTGAGACTGAATGGACTTTGCAAATTTCGAATTTGCCATAATGTGCTGAAGATTGATGACCCCGATCTTCATCGGCTGAGCGGCATCGGCAGAAATCGCCCACATGGTCAGAGAAAAAACAAGGGCAGTTGTCATTGCCCCCCTGAAAAATTTATGCATTTTCGATCCTCTTTCTTTATTGATGTCTGATTTCGTTAAATAAGAAACCGGGATGGAGTCTTATTGACTTTTCCCATCCCGGCCTCTTGTCAATGCAAGTGTTGTGTAGACGTATTACCTGATAATTGCAAAATCATCCCGACGGTTCTGTTCCCAAGCAGCCTCGTCATGACCCTCTTGGAGGGGCTTCTCTTCACCATAGCTAACCGTCTGCAAACGATCCTCGGAGATACCAACGTTAAGCAGGTATTTCTTGGCCGCCAGCGCCCGCCGTTCACCAAGCGCCATGTTGTATTCATTGGTGCCGCGCTCGTCACAGTTGCCCTCGATCCTGATCGTAGCGGCGGGGTTGTTTTTGAGATAAGTGGCATTACCGTCTATCCGATCCTGTTGATCGGGACGAATATTCGATTTGTCAAAATCAAAATAGATGGGACGTAACTCCAATGAGGTCCTGCCCTCGGAATATGCTTCCTGCAGACGAGATGAAGCCGACGCGGAAAGGGATTCCTCGGCCCCCATGCCCTCACCGCGTTTCCCGGCGGCACCAGCGGCCCCGGCCGCCCCCTCGTCGGAACGTACGGTTTTCTTGGCGCATCCGCCGGCGAATAACGACAGAGATACAACCACGATTGCCACAGCACCTACACGAAACATTTCGGAATACTTCATAGTTATTCTCCCCTTGCTCCTAAGTACATCTGATTGAATTGACGGTTATCACGCCAAACGATTTGACAATTATTTTTGTAACAGAATTCATTATAGAGAAACGACTGGGAAATTCAATTTTTTTTTACAAATTATGTAATCCTTGGGCATGTTTGGTGAACAGATAGCCCGCAATTCTCCCTCCGCCATGCTACAATAATTGTGGTTGCAAAATTGATTCCGACATCATAGTTTATTTTGATAAAAAAAATCAGATAGAGACACTTGGCGATTAACGCTGCCCAATTTTTTCGGAAATACATATACCAAATTATAGATGAAAAAAAACAGACCTTCCTCAATAGACAACGACGTGGCCGTCCATGAAATGGTCGCCACCAACCAGTACGGCACCTTTTTTGGCGTTTCGCAGGATGTACTCGATCAGGCATGGAAAACCCTGACCAACCCGGACGGCAATTCAGTTACCTATATCTCCATGGAAATCGGCGCCGAGCGTGACGTCTTTCACCCTGTCAAGGCCCGCCTTCAGGAACTGGAGGTTACCGACAGCATCGACCCGCAACTGGACGGCTTTATCAAGAAATTCATCCATGGCCCGGAGAAGATCCCAAACTACAGCGGCGGCCTGGGTGTCCTGGCCGGCGATACCCTGAAAAGCTTTGCCGACAGCAAGATTCCGGCTCTCGCCATTACCCTGCTCTACCGGAAAGGATATTTTTCGCAGCTGGTCGACTCGCAACTTGGTCAAATCGCCTGGACATCGCAGTGGGAGCCAGAGGAAACCCCCTCCCTCTATCTGTTGCGTAACCCGCTTGACCCGAAGAAGCCGCTCCAGATAGAGGTTCCTTTCTACGACAACAACGACCGACAGATAATGGCCTATGCCCAGGTCTGGCTAAAGATGGAAATCAACAACAACCTTGATTTCTTCGTGCCGCAGGTCCTCCTCGACTACAGCGTGGAAGCCTCCCCGGACTGGATCAGGAATGCGGCCCAGCATCTCTACGACAGCACCAGTGAATCAACCAAGGCCATTCAACGTCGTCTGCTGGGCGCGGGGATCGTGCCGGTCATGCAGAGTCTTGGCATCACCTCGAAAACCATCCATCTCAACGAACAGCATGGCGTGGTGGTGGTTCTGCATCTTATTGCCGAACAACTCCGCAAGACCCTCGGTGACGAATACAATTTCATCGCCACCGATGCGGATATCTTCAAGGCCGCCGAGGTGGTGGCGCAAAGAATCGTCTACACCATCCACACGCCGGTAAAAGCCGGCCATGACCGCTTCCGCAAGGATATCTACGCCGGCATCAGCCATCCCTTCTGCCAACGGGTACTGCACCTCCTGGCCGAAGACCGGGAGCACCCCACCCTTTACAACTTCACCCTCCTGGCGATGCGGGTCAATCGCGCCACCAACAGCGTCAGCCGCCTGCACAAGGAGGTCACCCGCAAACAATTCCCGCAATATCTCGACAAGATAACCGCCATCACCAACGGCGTGCATCACCTCACCTGGATCAGCGACGCCAAGGCAAAGCTGTATGACTCCTTCGCGGAGTTGCGGAACTGGCGCACCGACCCCAGTGTCTTCGCCAACGCCGAGAAGCTGCGCGGCAACAATAAATTCCGCTCCTATCTGGAACAGGCCTGGCTGGAGGATTCCAAACACCTCAGCACCTATGTGGATGAGATGCTGGTGCGACACCGCAACCAGATGCAGGAAACCTGGATCGATCCGCCCAACTACCTCTCCTATCTCGACGAAAAAGAGCGTTTTCTGGACCCGGCGGCCCTGACCATCGGCTTTGCCCGCCGTTTTTCAACCTACAAACGCGCCGACCTGATCTTTGACAACCTCGACACCCTGACTGAAATCATCCTCGAGGCCGGCCGCCCGGTGAATTTCATCTTTGCCGGCAAAGCGCACCCGGAAGACGTACCGGGCCGGAACCTCATCAAATCGATCCTCGATTACCAGAAGGAACTCTATCTCCGCAGCAAGGGATTGGCCAAGGTCGTCTTTATCCCAGGCTATGACATGCAGATCGCCAAAATGATGGTGGCCGGCGTTCACGCCTGGCTCAACAGCCC
The DNA here is from genome assembly GCA_029865195.1 of Desulfobulbaceae bacterium. GTDB lineage: Bacteria > Desulfobacterota > Desulfobulbia > Desulfobulbales > UBA5123 > UBA5123. Next base: position 159 of record JAOUHH010000004.1, on the reverse strand, counting down.
CAAGCGCCCCCTGGAGGCAAGCGGCACCAGCGGCATGAAAGCGGCGCTGAACGGCATCCCCAACATCAGCATCATGGACGGCTGGTGGGTTGAAGGGTATCATGACGGACAGACCGGCTGGAAATTCGGCTACGAAGGGCCGGTTGACGGCGACGCCCT